>VBHV01000470.1 GCA_005881995.1 Chloroflexota bacterium
CGAAGCGGCCTGTAGTGAGCCAGTAAAGAGACGGTTCATACATTGGAGCGGGAGACGGGGCTCGAACCCGCGACAGCCTGCTTGGAAGGCAGGAACTCTACCACTGAGTTACTCCCGCTTATTGAGATTCCCATGGGTTGCCTACTATATTGGTCGGGGTGCGCGGACTTGAACCGCGGACCTCATGGTCCCAAACCATGCGCGCTACCAACTGCGCCACACCCCGTCTATGGAGCCTCACCAGCAAACGTCGGCGTACGCGCACTATAGCACGCATTTAGCGATGTGTCAAGTACTACTGGTCCTTTCGGCGGCGGTAACGAAGCTTGAGCAGGAAGAGATTCCAGCGTGTTGAGAGGCTGCTCAAAGGGTTACGCCGGAGTTGCGTTACATTTCCATAACGACCAGTTTGTCTAGGATAGCGTGATCGCGATACAAACGGCAGAATCACAACCACCAGCAGGCAAATCGCGCCAACCACCGCAATACTTCCAGTGATTATATCTGCCCCAGAAGCAATAATGCTCGAATGGGCATAAGCCCAGCCACCGGCAGCCAATGCAGCAATCCAGGCGATGAGTAAACACCATTCGGAGATACCGAAATTGAATGACGGTAAAGTGAGTTTTCCTCTATTTACACGCACATCTGACCTCCGACGCAAACGTTGACCTAATTTGGCCCTTGGCTCCGTTTGTTCCAGGTTACGCAGGATTTCTTCAATCTCGCGCTCGTATTTATTCGGCATAGCAGTTCTCTTCCTTGAACTCGCCAGAACTCTCTTGTATACATGATACCAATTTCTAAGCGCTGAGACAAGAGTTTAGCATCTCAATTATATCATAATTCCGCGGGCTGAAGTAGTGTTTTTACCTTTTCTACCAGTTCAAGCGGATGAAAGGGCTTGGTTATATGCTCCGCTGCCCCTAGATCGATGCTAATCCGTTCATAGATACGTTCAGCGTGAGCAGTCATAATAATGACCGGAATATGTCGCGTGGACGGATTCGTGCGCAAACTCCCAAATATCTGATATCCATCCACCCCAGGCATCATTACATCGAGAATAATCAGGTCGGGTGTTTGAGCCGCGAGCAATTGTTGAAGATGTTGGCCATGACTGGCTACCGAAACATCGAATCCGTTCCGTGTCAGGGCAAAGGTGATGATCTCTTGTACCTCTTTGTCATCATCTACCACAACAATGCGTTTTGACATACGTTACTCCCAGCTTCCTTTCTCTCTGAGAAGCACCACTATTTCCTTGTATCATACCTATTTCGCGACCTGAGTACAACACTTTCTCCTCCCTTTTTGAACTTTGCACAAGATTTTCCTCAGATTTGCTGGATAATTACTGTTTTTTCATGAATGCGCGAGATACTTCATAAACCTGTTGACGGTACTTGCTTGCTCTGCTATCATAAAATAAATGTTGTGAGATTGTGAATAGTGGTTCTAAGGGAGAAGGCATGCCAAGGCCCACCTCTCCATCGTGGCAATCCGTCTTAGAGCGTAGTATTCAATTACCCGGAGAACGCCAGCGCCTGGTGACTGCTCTAGGGATTAATCCTATGACGCTCAACCGTTGGGTGAAAGCCGAAACTCAACCAAATCGCAATCATCTTATTGACCTCCTCCGCTATGTTCAACCACAGTATCGTCAAGAACTGCGCGACGCCATGAGGGAAAGTTACCCCGATATCGATAGCTGGGTAGTAGATGAAGCGCCGGAACATATTTCCGCCGATTTCTACACCCAGATATTAAATGATCGCGCAACACTGATCGAAGCGACACGTAATAGAGAGATACTGGACAAAATTCTCAAGCAGGCGCTTATCCAACTCGATCCTCATCAACTTGGTATGGCTATTACCCTTGTACAATGTATGCCCCCAGGAAAAGATGGAAAAATTCATAGTTTGCGCGAGCATATGGGGCGAGGGACACCTCCCTGGATAGCCGACCTGGAAAACCTTTCTATTTTTCTCGCCATGGAATCTCTGGCAGGCTTTGTAGTACAATACCAGCGTCCGGCAAGCATCGAAGATATCAGTAAGGAAACACTCCTGCCAGCATACCAGACGGACTATGAAATAAGCGCTGCTGCTGCTCCCATCATGCTCGATGGAAACATCGCGGGATGCTTGCTTGCATCGAGTACGGAAGTCGACCATTTTACGCAGCAGCGCCTCACCCTGCTTGCCGCATTTAGCGATTTGACCTCCCTGGCTCTAGAATCCAAAGAGTACTATCCGCCTAGAATCATCCAGTTAGGCATCTTACTCCATCGCGATGCCGAAGAGCAGCGCAAGATTTTACGTTCATTCCGTTCGCGCGTCCAGACGAAGTTAATTGAAGGGTATCAACACCAAACGCCTTTGACGTATGCGCAGGCCGAAGAGTGCGTATGGTCTGAGCTAGAAGAGCTGGTACTTCTTGGCTAGTAATGCCCTTCCGACTGCCTGAGCCGCAGGCTAGAACCACCCTCTCCGGGGGAGAGGTAATCGTTCGTTGGCAGTCGGAATACGGACCCAGCCTATCCGACTGCCCTCAATCAATTCCATATTTACGCAGCAAGTACCGCAGCTGGTCTACTTTTGTGAAACCCAGCAACTCGGCAGCGCGACTGCGATTATGTTGCGCCGTCTTTAAGGCCCAGCGCACAAAATACTGCTCTATACGCCCGGTCACTTCCTCCAATGAAATTTGACCGGGTGGCCGAAGGCTGAACCACTGTTCCCAGGGATCAACCTGGCCGCCACAACTGGCATCGATCTGCCCAACGATCTCCTGGGGAAGGTGAGCGGGTAATAACTCATCGCTGGTACTCAAGATCATGGCTCGCTCAATCACATTTTTTAGCTCGCGTACATTGCCTGGCCAGTGGTACTGCAGAAGAAGAGCTTGTGCCTCTGGAGCAATACGCTGTACATTTCGCCCAAGCGATTTGTTAAAATCATCGATGAAACGTGTAGCAAAAAGCAGAATATCTCCAGGACGCTCACGCAATGGAGGCAGGGGAATACGCAATACCGCCAGGCGATAGAATAAGTCTGAACGAAAAGAGCCTTCCATCATGGCTTCTTCCAGATTGCGGTTAGTCGCCGCCAGGATACGCACGTTGATCTTCACCTCCTTATTTCCACCCAGGCGATAGAAGGTGTGCGTTTCCAGTACACGCAGCAATTTGGCCTGCATTTCTAGCGGCATTTCCCCTATCTCATCCAAAAAAAGCGTTCCTCCATCCGCCAGCTCAAGCAGGCCGCGTTTCTGTTTCTTGGCATCGGTAAAGGCGTATTGCTCGTAGCCGAATAATTCACTTTCCAGCAGATTGCTGGCAATAGCAGCG
>VBHV01000471.1:0-1243 GCA_005881995.1 Chloroflexota bacterium
AACCGCGTCTGGTTGCTTAACCACCCACAACTAATTCATACACATGGCCAACTTCGCAAACGAAATCTTGTCCGGCGTTTAACGGTCTTAAGTAGACATGAACGGAAAATAAACCGATTTTATGTAGAGTATTAGTCTATGGTAGAAGCTATTTCAGGCTGGACAAGTCTCACCTTACAAGGTAGTCCGAACTCCATCTCTAATGCCCATTCCAGGTCTTTGTAACGCCCTTCATCTCTAACATATTTATTGAGAACGAACCAGAGTACATCATTGCCCTCAGCATCAGGCAATCACCATCGATGGAAAGCATTTCAAGCTGATAGCGATTGGCTGCTGCTGCTAACATTCTCTGATCGAATTCAAGATTGAAGGAGAGTAAATACTTCCCTTTCAGTGCAGCTGCGATCTCATTCCATGCCTCAGTGATAGTCGGTGCAAAAGCTAGCTCTTCGTTTGTTATACCATTGATGCGGCTGACTTTACTAGAGAGAACCACATCAGAACAGAGAAAAGTGTCGAATAGGCTTTCCCCATGACGATTTACGAGTAGTATCCGAACAATTTCGTCATCTTCTTGAAGACCAGTGGTATCAATTTCAAGGAATGCTAAATCTGGTAAAGAGAGGATTTCCTTAGCCCAATAAATGTACTGTATCTTAGGTATATCTACATTGGCATCGAGGGCAGCAGCTTGTTCCAAAGCTTCCAGAGCTTTTCTATAACACTTGAGATCATGAAAGACATGGCCTTTATTGATATAAATTTCGGCATTGTTTGGGTTATGGCGAATGGCTTGTTCAAAAGCTTCCAAAGCTTCATTGTAGCGTTTAAGATATCCTAAAGCACTGCCCAGGTTATTATGAATATGAGCATTATTCGGATTTAGGCGAATGGCTTGTTCAAAAGCTGTTAGTGCCTCTTGATACCTTTCGAGTTCGACAAGAGCGACACCTTTGCTATTATAAGCACTTGCATTGTCAGGCTCAAAACGAATGGCATCCTCATAGCAAGCCAAAGCTTCTCTATAATTATGAGTAGAGAAATGTGCTTCTCCCGCAGTCATAGCATCCTGAACAAGATAGGTATTGACCGCTTTTCGAATGCCTTCTGTAACATCGTAAAATGCTTCGTCTAAACTATGCCACTTGGGACTGACAATAGGTATTGCATCTGTTGGAAGTACTTGAAGTTTGCCAAGCGGCTCCCCCCGCCAGTAAACATGGCGGAGAATAATTGGTAT
>VBHV01000471.1:1255-5122 GCA_005881995.1 Chloroflexota bacterium
GTTCATAAAATCTGGACTTATAAGCAAGAGAAGAATATGTGCTGCATTTAGTTGTTGGCTGATCTCGCGTTCCCATTCCGTTCCCGCGCTGATCTCTCGATCATGCCAAACATCGATAAGTCCTTGTCGTTGTAAAGGTCTGAGATGCCTTTTCAGTTGATTGAGGAGTACTTCATCCTCGTGAGCATAGCAGAAAAATATTTTTACGGGCATGAACACCTACCCTGTTCTACCTTTCGTACAAGGAGGGATGTGTTTGTATTGCCGTTCAGTATACTCTACGTTGGCTTTTCTGACAATAAAAGTGATTGGAGCAAGTACAACAATTCCTTCTAATCAGCATTTTAGATTTAGGAAGAAAGCGTTCAAACCCTCGCCACATATGACTGAGGTTTCCACCAGGTGCTAATGGTCGCTCCTGCTGGTCGTGGGCAAAGATGGCCAATTCCCAAAGAATAACCGTTCTGTCTCTGTGATAATACTATGATTGGCCGTCATCTATCCGCTTTGTGTTGGAGTAGGGTAGAGGGCTATCCCGATTTGAATATCAGGAAAAGATGGGTTTATATCTTCGATTGCAGGCGTATGGTTCTGGTGCATCTGCGACAGCATTGCGTTGCATCTAGATTGGGTTGCTGAACGGCTCTTGCCGCTAAGGTTTCCAGTGCACAGGCAGCATTGAGACTGCCTACCCCACTGGTGGCACTAAACGTAACGGTTAGCTGTTGAAGTGAGTTGGCACCAACGCTGGCTTCTATCATGCCTCCCTGGTTCGCAGCAGCCATCATGAGAGGACATCTGTCTGTTGGATTATGCATCGTGACGTGGATGGTAGCATGGCCATCTCGTGGCCGTCAATCGGTAGTTGTACTTCAGTATTTGTGCTGGTTCGCACAAGACTGCATGCCGACGCAGAAAGCGGGCTATGATCTTTCTGGCAAATGACAGTCTAACGCACCATCCCTTGAAACCAGGGAACTTTCTACAAAGCTGCGCCGTCATAGTGAATGAAGTCCTGGGACAGCATGAATAGCGACACAATACAGATGATATCAGGAGAACACTATGTTCAAAAAGATAGCAGCTCTGACAATCGCGCTTGGCATCTTTGTAGTACAGGCGCTTCCAGCTTTCGCCTGTGGTGGGCTGGTTGCTCCTAACGGAGCGGTACGACTGGCACGCGCAACCACACTGGTTGCGTGGCACAATGGAATCGAGCGGTACCTCACCGCATTTACCTACCAGGGCGATATTAAGGACGTGGGATGGATAGTCCCCCTACCCGCAGTTCCGTTGAAGATCGAAGAGGGCGGCGCGTGGACGCTGCAGCGCCTCGAACGCGAATCACATCCAGTGCAATTAACCTTTGGAGCGGAAAGCACTGCCGCAACGCCCCTAAATAAAGCAACCGTGCTTCAACAGGTGAAGATTGAGGCCCTCAACATCACCGTTATTCGCGGCAGCGGGCAGGAAGTGCTCAACTGGGCTGCCAGCAATGGTTTCTCGGTGGATAGTGAGACCCGCGATCACCTGCTGGTCTACGCCAAGGCCAGCCCCATCTTCATGGCTGCGAAATTCGATACCAGCGCGGCAAAGGCGCGCGGACAGCTTCAGGGCGATGGAACCCCCATCTTGATTACTATGAAGACGGAACACATCTGGGTGCCCCTCGAAATACTCTCGCTCGATGGACAGGTCCAGGCAGATCTGTACCTGCTCACCGATTCGCCGGTCTACACCAGCGAATTAGGGGCATTCGCCGGGCAGTCTTCAGTAGGCACTCAAGTTCCCGGAGCGCAAGGCTTCTCGCTGGCATTCCAGGAGAAAACGACGCCTGCGCTCTATCACGACCTGTCAACCGACCGCAATATGGGCTGGGTCTGGCCGGATAGCTGGATGACGTACCTGACGCTTGACGCTCCCCATACTACCGTGACCTACGACCTGGGCATCACTTCCACCGGTGTCATACGGCTGGCTCCCTTTGGCACGGCGCCCATGGCAGTAGTGGACGGGCAGGGATCGCTACCAGGCTGGCTGCCGCGCTTACCCCTCGGTACCCCCCAGTTCTTGCTCACCGGGTTTATCCTGTTGAGCATCGTGGCAGGCATAGTCCTACTCGTGCGCCGCAAACAACGCGCATGGGCAGGTTTCTAGTTCTAAACGTTTTTCGTAGGGCCGCGATATATCGCGGCCCTACGAAAAACAATCCGAAAGATCGCTATGAAAGTTATATACGCTTCTGCATAAGCTCAACGGCATCCTTCGCCTCCCTAAGACCCACACCCATCTTCTCTTGATAGAGTTTTATCGCGCCGATTTTGTTACCTTGTCTTAGCAATGCGACCACATCATCCATACGTGGTGGTACGGCTGCTGCAAGAAATTCCTGGAATTTAGCTTCAAGGTCAAGTTCACTGAAAAGAAAGTCTACTTTGCGTTCCAACATGAGGAGGCGACGCCTCATTTCTGCTTCGTCCATTGTTCTCTCCTTAAATATGTACAGTATTCCTTTTGGAAGGCTATTCTTTTATCTCACGTCTCACCCATTCCAGCACTTTCGTGACCTTTGAATCATGCGTTACGCCCTGGTTCACAAATGGATCGACAAAATCTGTCGCGGGATCGATTGACTCCAAAGCCTCAACCAGCGCGAACACAGTAGGAAATCTTTCGGCGGGATGCAGCGCAAGGGCGCGTGTCAAGATCGTTTCCAAGCGTGGCTGGATGCGATTGTTGAAGAGATGGGGCGGGACTAAGAGCATGCCTCCATACGTATCCAATGGGCCAGAACCGAATGGCTGCTTATCGTTGCTGTGATACCGCCCGTTGCTGCTTTGTTGCCGGTGTTCTGCCGACTGGCGCAGCACGGCTGCCACCGGCGCGTAGCGTGTAAAGAGCAAATAGAGAATCGCGCCCAGCGAATAGATATCGGAACGCTCATCGCATTGCCCCGAAAATACCTCTGGCGCGGCAAAGGCATGCTCTATAGGCGTCTCGGCTATAGGAAATAGACGTACGTAGCGTTCCCTGGTCATTTCGGGAGACCAGAATTGCAGAGCGGGCGGCCAGGAGACGAGCAGCACGGGCGCCCACGTGGAGGCGGCCCCGCTATCAACCAGGATGGTCGAGGGATCGAGATTCCCCAGCACAACACCCATACGGTGCAGGCGCGCCACGATACGACAAAGCTGGATGCTCCATTCTAAAGCGGTTTCCATATCCAACCAGGCAGGCCATTGTTTGTACGTCAGCAGCAATTCCGCCAGGGGTACAGCCACACTCTGGCGCTCACCCCTTGTGGAGCGCAGTTGCATGACCAGGTAGTGGCGTTCATGCTCTATCGAGACGCGATCACCAACCCCTGGCAGGCGTGGAGAGCCAAGCATGGCGGGTGAGACGAACTCTTCAAAGGCCGCGCGCTCGACTAGCATTTGCACTTGCGCTGGGAGACCTGTGAGCACCAGCTCTCGAATGGCTACCAGGGACGCCGGGGCCGCATCCTGTTGCTGCGCCTCCTCTGGCCGGGGAAGCCGGTATCCGAGGTAGATATTGACACGCGGGCGGGCATGAAGCAATTCCACGATACGATAGCGGCCTTGCAGGATGATCGCGCCATGCGACAGCGGTTCCATGCGCTCGACTACGGACGCTCCCGGCTCGACGGTGGCAGACCGGGGAAGCACAAGTCTGGCCTTGATGATATGTTGAGGAGTTACCTGGTCGTTCTTGCTGACGGTCGCGTTAAATTGGGCCTCTAGGGCGTTCGACTGCGTTTCGGCCACAGGGCCGGATCGCGCGAGAGATTCAGTTGGCGCGCCGACGTGCTCATTGGCGATGACCTGCTGCGCCGCGTCAATGCCCTCG
>VBHV01000472.1 GCA_005881995.1 Chloroflexota bacterium
AACGAGGCAAAAAGCGCCTTTCTCGCCAAGATGAGCCACGAGATCCGCACGCCGATGAACGCCATCATTGGCATCACCAGCTTGCTGCACGACACCGACCTGACCATCGAGCAGCGCGATTACGCCGAAACGCTGCACTTCAGCATCGATGCATTGCTGGACATCATCAACGACATTCTGGACTTCTCCAAGATTGAGGCTGGGAAACTAGAACTGGAACAGCAGCCTTTTGACCTGCGTGAGGGCCTGGAGTCGGCCCTTGATCTACTCGCAGCCAGGGCCACCGAGAAGGGCTTAGACCTGGCCTACCTACTAGATGAGCAGGTGCCAGCCGCGGTGTACGGCGATCTCACCCGTCTGCGCCAGATTGTGGTCAACCTGCTCTCTAATGCCGTCAAGTTCACCGAAAAGGGCGAAGTTGTGCTATCAGTTGAAGCAAAAGAGAAGAATGATGACGGAAGAGCGCATATGGAGGAGCATGAAGGAGGAAGGTTCTACGAGCTACATTTTTCTGTCACAGACACGGGCATTGGGATTTCAGAGGAGGGGATAGCCCGCCTATTCCGTTCCTTCAGCCAGGTCGATGCTTCTACGACCAGGCGCTACGGCGGCACCGGGCTGGGTCTGGCCATCAGCAAACGCCTGGCCGAACAGATGGGCGGCAGCATGTGGGTTGAAAGCCAGCCAGGTGTTGGCACGACCTTTCATTTCACCATCCAGGCGCAGGCTGCTCCTGCTCAATGGCGCCCGTATCTGGATACGACCCAACCCCAGTTTGCTGGGAAGCGCATTCTAATCGTGGATGATAACGCGACGAACCGTTCCATCCTCACGTTGCAGACGCAGTCCTGGGGCATGCTTCCTTACGCGTATGCTTCTGGCCAGGAGGCGCTTGCCCAGGTGCAGGCTGGTATCCCTTTGGACGTGGCTATTCTGGACATGCAGATGCCAGACATGGACGGTCTCATGCTCGCCGAGCAGATTCACCGCTCGCGGAAGGCTCAAACATTCCCCCTGATTATGTTGACCTCTTTAGGGCGGCGCGACATCGATACGCATGGTGTGCCGTTTGCCGCCTTCTTGCATAAGCCGATCAAGCCTTCGCAATTGTACAATACGCTGGTTGCTCTCTTTGCCGGGCAAGAGCAAGTGCAGCCTATACCTCCCTCAACAGAAGCGACCAGTGGACGGTTTGATGCTGCCCTGGCCCAGCGGCTGCCGTTGCGTATCCTGCTGGCTGAAGATAACACTGTCAACCAGAAACTGGCTGTACGCCTGTTAGAGCGCATGGGCTACCGGGCTGATGTTGTTGCAAACGGCCTGGAAGTACTCGAGGCATTGCAGAGGCAGAGCTATGATGTGATTTTGATGGATGTTCAGATGCCCGAGATGGACGGCCTGGAAGCCTCCCGCGTCATCCACGAGGACTGGCCGATCGAAGATCGCCCACACATCGTCGCACTGACTGCCAACGCCATGCAGGGCGACCGGGAGGAGTGTATGGCTGCCGGCATGGATGACTACCTTACCAAGCCCATCCAGATAAAAGCATTACAGGAGGCTCTGGAGCGGGTTGGACTATGGGCACGGGTACACCGTCGTCCAACGAGACGGCTTTCGCCAGTTCAGACTGCTCCCCTCACCCTGAAAGCTGAAAAGCAAGCCGAGTTTGGTCCGCCCCTCGACGCGACAGTGCTAGCGGAACTCCGTCAGTTCCAGGGAGAAGGGGAGCCGGATATCGTGCAGGAACTGGCCGAAGCCTTCGCTTTCGAAACGCCGCCACTATTGGAGACCTTGCGCCAGGCCGTGGCCTCAGGGCAGCCCGAGCAGCTCAAACGTGCGGCTCACAACCTCAAGGGCAGCAGTAACAACTTGGGAGCCCGTATGATGGCGGCTCTCAGTGCCGAATTGGAGACCATCGGCAAGAACGGAACAGTCGAACGGGCGGAGGAGTTGATCACCCGCCTCGAGCAGGAGTACCAGCGCGTCTGCCAGGCCCTGGTTAGCGAAGGAGCAGAGATACATGTCAACCAGCGATGAATTGTTCACCTCTGCCGAGATTCTTGGAGGATTTTCAGCGAAACGTGCTCGTCTCCTGTTGTTTCAAATAGAGAGCCGCACGGCCTATCTCATGCTGCAATCGCAGCGAGCAGTTGAGCGCTACCTGACCGAAGAGGCTGCCGAGCAACGGGACCTCGCGTTCTATGAAGCGCTGGTAGAAGGGCGCGAGCCGTCTGTTCAGCCCACAATTCGGGACCTGGAACGCTATGCCCCTCACTTGCAAGCTCTTGTACCGTCCAACTCGACCCTCCAGGCAGCCCTCGCTCACCTGTTGGCACAGAAGTATCGCTTTGCACAGCGGGACATTCCCCACATCAAGGAGGCGTTAGGACTGGACACCGAGGAAGTCCAACGGGCCTTCTCACGCCAGTACCGGCAGGAGCTTGACACGATCTATACCGAACAGGTGAGCTTGCTCGAGAGGACACGTTGGCAGCGGAACAAGCTGAGCGAGTGGTTGGAGAACTTATCGCCGTTTTGGACCGCCTATGCCCTGACCTTTACCGAGACGGTTGGTGCATCCATCCTCGCTTTGCCAATTGCACTCGCTGGTGTGGGTCCAATCGCCGGGGTGATCATCCTGTTGGTTATGGGGGTGATCAATGTACTCACGATCGCGTCCATGGCAGAAGCCGTAACCCGCAATGGTTCGATCCGCTATCAGGGAAGCTACCTCGGAAAGCTCGTTCAGGACTACCTGGGAAGAGCCGGATCGCTCGTCCTGACTGCCATGGTGGTGACCATTTGCTTTCTGGTGCTTTTCGCCTACTATCTCGGGTTCTCGCTCACGCTGGCTGGTGCCACGCCGATCCCCCCCGAGGTCTGGGCAGGTATCCTGTTTCTGCTTGGCTTCTATTTTGTGCGCCGGAAAAACTTGCATGCCACTTTCACGAGCGCCCTGGTGATAGGTGCGATCAACCTGGGGTTGATTCTGCTGCTTTCTGGACTTGCCCTGGCACACCTGCGGCTGGACCGCCTGCTTTACGTGCATGTCCCCTTCCTCAATGGTCAACCTTTTGAACCAGCCTTGCTGGGTTTGATCTTCGGCGTGATTTTTGCTGCCTACTTCGGTCACTTCTCCGTCAACAGTTGTGCCAGGACTGTCCTCCAGCGCGATCCAGGTGGAGGATCCCTGGCCCTGGGATGTATGGCAGCGCAGGCAAGTGCGATGATCTTGTATATCCTGTGGATAGTGGCGGTGAATGGGTCCATTGCCCCACAGGTCCTGACGGGTTTCTCAGGCACGGCTCTGACTCCGCTCGCTCAAGTGGCGGGGCCTGCAGTGAATGTCTTCGGGGTACTCCTCACCATACTCGCGATGGGGATGGCTTCCATCCACTTTAGCCTGGC
>VBHV01000473.1 GCA_005881995.1 Chloroflexota bacterium
CGTCTGTCTGAACAGCCAGAACGGATGCACCTTCATCCCTCAATTCCTGGCTGGCTTGCATGAGAGTCTGCTCATTAATGCCGGCGAGCACGACCCTCATTCCTTCTTGTGCGCACCGCTCGGCAAGTGCGCGGCCTATTCCGCTGGCTGCACCTGTGACGACGGCCACTTTTCCCTGGAACTCTTTCATATTAATAATCTCCTTGTTCAGAACCTTTCTGCAGGAATTTCCTGCACGTATTGAATAGTGAGAACCAGTATGAAGACGAGGGCAGGCCGACTTTTTTCGCTACAGATTTCCAACTCCATTACGCGGACATTCACCAAATGCTGTCCTGCTGGCCGAGCGCGTGGGTCTCAAAGGTGAGCTCCCCTCGCGTGATATGAACTCCTTTGCATGTGTTGGTATAGAAAAAACGACCCATCCCAACGTCTAGATGAGTGAAAGAATGGAATCTTTCCTGCTTGACTGGCTCGCGGCATCAATTCGAGGGAACACACGCGATAGCATTCCGGCTGGACACCTCCGATCCGACAGACGTATACGTCATGCACCAGCCGGGATTATGAGGAACATATCATGACAACGCACATCGAGACAAACAGACACACGACAAAAACATTTCGCTACCTTCGCGGGTACCCGCTTATCGGGAACTTGCCCGACTTTCGCAAAGACCGTCTGAGCCTCCTGCAGCGCATGGCGCGCGAAGGTGACGTCTGCGGCATGCACTTTGGCCCGTTCTCCGGCATCCTATTCAACACACCAGAACAGGTGCGCAGCATTCTGGTCGACCATGCCTATGATTTCGACAAAGGCGTGGCCGTCCATAAACTCTTACGTCCCCTCTTCGGTGATGGCATCTTCAGTAGCGAGGGCGATTTCCACCGTCACCAGCGCAAGCTCATGTCCCCCCCTTTCCAACCGCGTCATATTGCCAGCTATGCCGACCTCATGGGATACTACGGCGAGCAGATTCAGCAGACCTGGCCTGATGGGAGCGTCATTGACGTCAATCGGCAGATGACCAATCTCACCATGAGCATCATCGGCAAAGCGCTCTTTGACGCCGACATCTTCACCGAAACCGACGAACTGGGCGCGGCCATGACCGTCGTCATGGAGTATGCTACGCAGGCATCCTCGACGCTCTTGCCGGCGCCCTACCGTTGGCAGACGCCGCGCAATCGTCGCACCCACAAGGCTGTGCAGGTGTTGCGCACTCGCATTGGACGCTTCATTGACGAGCGGCGCAACCACCCGGCAGAGCGCAACGACTTCCTCTCCATCCTCCTGCGGGCCAGAGACAAAGATGGCCACCCCATGAGCGACGAGCAGGTGATGGCCGAGTGCCTGACCCTCTTTTTAGCAGGGCATGAAACCACCGCCACTGCCCTCTCCTGGACCTGGTACCTGCTCTGCCAGCATCAGGAGAGCTATCGACAGGTCCAACAAGAAGTCGATCGCGTTTTGCAGGGCCGCACACCCACCTCTGCCGACCTGGCTCGTTTGCCCTACTGCCTGCAGGTCTTCAAGGAAGCCATGCGGCTTTACCCACCTGCGTACGCTTTCGCCAGGCAGGCGCTGCGCGAGGTCGAGATTGACGGGTACCGCGTCCCCAAAGGCTATGTCGTCCTGCTCGCTCCGTACACCCTGCACCGTCGCGAGGACGCCTTCCCGGAACCGGAGACATTTGATCCCGAGCGCTTCACACCCGAAAGGGAAAAACATCTGCCCCGATACGCGTACCTGCCATTCGGCGCAGGCCCGCGCATCTGCCTTGGGATGTACTTTGCCATGATGGAGGGCCATCTATTGCTCGCCACCCTCGCCCAGCGCATCAGCTTTGCCCTGGTTCCTGGCCAGACCATCGAACCAGATTCAGTCCATCACGTGGCATTGCGACCCGCCGGGGCAGTACATGTCACAGTGAAGAAGAGGTAACCACTTCGTCACGCACACTTCATCATTACACGGCCTGCCACACCTGCACTGTGCCATCTATTGAGCCTGAGGCGATGCGCTGCCCATCGTGAGGCGACCACGCCACAGCCCAGACCTGGTTAGAATGGTGGGTATATGTGTAGACAGGACGCCCAGTAGGGACATCCCACACTCGCACTGTCGTATCAAAGCTCGCAGAGGCGAGGCTTGTCCCATCGGGTGACCACGCCACAGCTTGTACATCTTGGCGATGACCAGAGTAGGTGTGGATGAGTTGTCCCAGTGTGGCAACCCACACCTGCACCGACATATCTGCACCCCCAGAGGCAAGGTGCTGCCCATCAGGAGACCATGCTACAGCACGTACTGGACCGTGGTGACCATGATAGACAAGAGGGTTGCCTCCGGTAGTAGCATTCCACACCTGCACCGTTCCATCAAAGCTCGCAGAGGCGATGCGTGCCCCATCGGGTGACCACGCCACCGTAATCACCTTGTCAGAATGGCCCCTGTAGGTCAAGAGGGTGCTTCCGGTGAAAGCATCCCACACCTGTACTGTCTTATCCTCGCTTGCCGAGGCGATGCGTGTCCCATCGGGCGACCACGCCACACTCCGCACCACCTGGGAATGGCCCCTGTAGGTCAAGAGAGTGCTTCCTGTGAAGGCATCCCACACTTGTACCGTCGTGTCGAGACTTCCCGATGCCATGTGCTTTCCATCACCAGGTGACCACGCCACGGCTTTTACCTCGGCACTATGGCCACTATAGGTGACAACATGGTCACCAGTAGTGGCATCCCAGATCTGCACCGTCTGATCGGCACTTCCTGAGGCGATGCGTGTCCCATCGGGCGACCACGCCACGGCTTTTACCTCACCTTTATGGCGTTGATAGATGTAGAGAGTGGTTCCTAGAGGAGAAAGGGTAGAAGTAGGCTTGATAGTAGGAGTAGGAGTAGCATTAGGACTCTGAGCACCAGTAGGCGAAGACAAGTTATGCTCTCCTAGCCAGGCGAGAGCACCCGCACCCCCTACGGCGGTCAGTGCAATCAGACCTCTAATGACTGTACGACGTGAAAGGTTGTGTTTGAGCCAGGCCTGGGGTTCGCCGGGTACAGCGGGTGGATTGGATGGGCGTGAAGATGGCTTTGCGAGAGGATATGGCTCTAATCGGCAGGCCTGTTCCAAAGCATTGGCAAAG
>VBHV01000474.1 GCA_005881995.1 Chloroflexota bacterium
GGAACGAAGCATTTGCCGTGAATATGCAAGGTGCCCCCAGCAGTAATGGTACTTGCACCACTCAATGAAAGCCCGGGAGCGTTGGCAAATACATAGAGTACGCCGCTGGCTGCCAGTACGACCACTGCGGTTAGGACGACTATCCCCCATTTTGTGGCCGCGCCCACCGCCACTTTTGTAGTAGTAGCGCCCGCTTTCGCTACATGTGGAAGGTGAGTTCTATGAGCAGGTTGTACTGTGGCATGCAGCTGATGGTAATGTTGCGGCTGGGGATGCTCATGATGTGGAGTTGGCTGCGCGTGTTCCACGGGATGCTGCGGCTGCTCCCAGGTCCAGTCGTGTTGAGGCGCTGATTGAGCAACATGGGGTATAGATGGCGCAGCATGAGGTGCTGCTCCACCCGCTATGGGAGGAGTGCCAGGAGATGCAGGTGACATGCCAGCTGACGGCGTTCCCGGAACCGAGGGGACGCCGCCAATTTGTGGAGTTCCCTGGATGGCAGGCGCATTAGCGGCGGGGAACTGGCCATAACCAAGAGGTGTAAATGGCAGTATGGCATCAGGGAAAAAAGCTCGATTCTCATCGGTATGACGTTCACCTGGTTGCTGTAATTGTTGGGCCTGTTGATTGCCCTCATCCAGTTCCGACCAGTCATGTTGGATAGTCGTACCGGCATCGCTTTGTTCTAATTGGGCATAATCTATTGGAGGATGGAATGGATTTTTGAAGAGGGATGGAGTTTCCAGGGCAGGCAAATCCGGCTGGGAAAGCCTGGTGACATCTGACGCACCATTTGTCTCATTGCCAAGTAAGTGTCCGCAAGTGCCACAAAAATGCGAACGTACAGGTAGTTCTGATCCACAATTATCGCAGTATTGCATGGTCTTTCCCCAGGAGCTAAAGGTTGCGCTACATAAAAAGAAGTTCAAAGAATTTTCGAGCGTTACATGCAATTCCCCAGCATAGTTTATCAAACTTGACGCGAATATACAATGTAAAGAAGGGGTAATTTCTCACACTTCTCGTCTTGTATTTCGCAGTGATCATCTTATATACGACGATCATCCACTCTTTTAGCCTTTAACTCAAAACGTGGAAGGGTGCCCAGCTCTACTACCTCGATGGGAACACGTAAATTGAAAGCGATGTGTAATGCTTCTTGCAATGGGGCGGCAAAAGTGGAAGGACATTCTACCTGTAATGAAATCTCATCCATTATGCCATCGCGAGTCACGATGATGCGGTATTCCTGTACTTCTGGGAAGCGATGCAGGATGTTCGCAAGCGCTGAGGGATAAAGGTTGACACCTCGTACGATCAGCATATCGTCCACGCGCCCAAGCACACCGCCCGGTAAGGCGAGAAAGGTGCGTCCACATTCACAGGAATAGCCGCCGTGGCGCACGAGGTCGCCTGTGCGATAGCGAATGGCCGGGCTGCCCCAGCGTCCCAGGTTGGTCAAGATCAACTCCCCAGTCTCACCTTCCTGGACGGGCTGTTGATTGAACGGGTCTAGAATTTCGGCGATGAACTCTCCTTCATTGACATGGAGGCCCTGCTGCACCTGGCAGGCGAATCCATACGCGCCCATCTCGGTCATGCCCGCATGGTCGTAGGTGCGCGCATTCCAGGCCTGTTCGATGCGCTGTCGCGTCGCGGGTATGGACGCGCCCGGTTCGCCGGCGTGGATTGTCACACGCACAGTGGATGCGCGCGTATCCATGCCGTGCTCCCGCGCCACCTCTGCCAGGCGCAGAGCGTAGCTTGGTGTGCAAACCAGCACAGTTGCTCCGACCTCTTCTATAGCGCGCAGGCGCTGCAGCGAATCCATGCCGCCACCAGGAACCGTCAGCGCGCCTAGACGCTTGGATCCTTCGTAGGCGGACCAGAAGCCGATGAACGGGCCGAAGCCGAAGGCCAGAAAAACGACATCGTCGCGGCTGACGCCTGCCCCCCGGTACACACTTGTCCAGCAATCGGCCCACCAGTCCCAGCTTTCGTGGGTGTCCAGGATTTTTAATGGTCGGCCAGTGGTGCCCGAGGTCTGATGCAGGCGAATATAGTCGGCAGGCGCGTAGGTCAGATTGCTGCCAAAGGGAGGATACGCTTCTTGATCGGCCACGAGTTCTTGCTTGGTAGTAAACGGTAAGAGGGAAAGCTGATTCAAGGACTCCAGAGTGATGGATTCACTGTCTGCCAGGAGCTTTTGCTCATAGAAGCGATTACGCGGCAAGAGACGTGCCAGGCCCATTTGCAGGCGGGAAAGTTGATGGGCCTCGATCAGAGAACGAGAGGCAGTTTCCAGTTGAGACATCCTAGACCTCCAGCAGTTCATGCAGCGCGCGGCGTATATAGACAGGCGTCACCTGCTTGCGATAGTTGATTGTCAGATCTGCATTATCGAGTGGCTTGGCACGCTTTGCCGCCAGTGATGCCACCTCTTCAAGCAGTTGCGGAGTGGGATGCTGGCCGACCAGGCGGGCCACCGCGTCATGCACCTCTACCGGATGCGATGCTACCGCGCCAAGTGTAAGGCGCGCGTTTGCCACTGAGCCATCGGCAGCCACGCGCAGGGCAGCCGCCACGCCGAGGATGGGAAAATCGAACGAGCCGCGACGGCGCAGTTTTATATAGGCGCTGCGCCAGCCATCCGCAGGCGGAAGGAGAATTTCAGTCAGAATTTCATCGGCAGTTTTCGTATATGGATGCATGCCATCGTCCTGAAAGAGCTGGCGCACGGGGATCACACGTTCGCCGCGCACACTGACCAGGCGCACCTGGGCATCCAGGGTGACAAGCACAGGCGCGGTATCGGCTGAGGAGATGGCCCAGCAGCGCGGGCTACCAGGGGCGACGAGGCAGATATCGCCATCCTTCTTCATGCAATAACCAATGGAATGGCGCCAGAACTCGGTTTGATTATAGTAATTGCAGCGAGTATCCAGCAGTACATTGCCGCCGATGGTGCCAGCATTGCGCAGTTGTGGCGTCGAGACGGCGGCGGCGGCAGTGGCAAGCGCGGGATAGTGCTGCTGTATGAGCGGGTGTTCGGCGAGGGTTGTCAACGTGACACCCGCCCCTATACGCATACCCTGTTCGGGCGAACCATCGATGCTCTTGAGCGCGGCGATTCCCCGCAGACCAATCAATACAGGCGGCGTGAATTGGCGGCGTTTCATGTTTGGATAGAGGTCGGTGCCGCCCGCGACCAGCATGGCCTGCTCGCCCTCCCCGGCCAGCATCGCCGCCGCCTGCTCAATCGTTATCGGGGCGAGATAACGGAAAGGAGGAAGCCGCAGCATCAGCGAACTCCCTTCTCTTCCGGCGGCCACTTAATCAACCTGGTTGGCCAGGGAGATGGCGCTTCACTCGGCATCACCTGGGGGCGAGGAGCCGAGCGCGCGGGGGTTACTTCGGCACGCAGCGCCTTGAGTAGCTTATCCGCGGTGATGGGCGTCTCGTCGATACGTACCCCGACGGCATCGTAGACGGCATTGGCGATGGCAGGTATGACGGGATTGAGCGGCCCCTGCCCGGCTTCCTTGCCACCAAAGGGACCTTCGCGGTCGGGAATTTCTACCAGAATAGTTTCTATTTCGGGCGTATCGAGCGTGGTGGGCAGTTTATAGTCGAGCGCGCCGCCCTCGACCTGACCAGCCACCAGCAGGGGATTGATCGACTGTCCCACGTCGTGCGCAAGCCAGAGTTTTTCCACGACCACCTCGCCCGTCTCTACATCAACGGCCACTTGCGCGACACAGGCTGAGTAAGAATAAGCGGGTGATGGGCCAACGCCCGCGCCTTTATAATCCCCGTGGATGCCCTCCGGTGGAGCGTAAGAGCCGGAAGCGACCAGCGCTCCATAGCGCGCTTCGGCTAACTGTACTGCCTGAATAAAAGACAGGGACGTGCCTGGATCGTCTTCGTCATAGATCACGCCGTTCTCCGCGCGCAATCGCTCTTCAGGCACGAGTAATTGGGCGGATACAGCCTCAAAGAGCTGTCCTTTGAGCTTGAGCGCAGCGGCAATGGCGGCGTTCCCCGCCATGAATGTCACGCGGCTGGAATAGGAGCCGAGATCAACGGGCGTCAGGGTTGTGTCGGCGGTCTCCAGGTGGATATGTCCTGGTTGCACGCCGAGTTCTTCCGCTACGATATAGGCAAGTATCGAGGTCGACCCCTGGCCGATATCGGTTGCTCCGCAGTAAACGGTCACGCCGCCGCCGCGATCAAGACGAATCTGCACGGCTGAGTGCGGCAGGTCGTTCCAATAAATGGGTTTGCCCGCGCCGCAGATGTAGGACGAGGCGGCTATGCCCATACCGCGTTGGATACTAGCAGCATTACCCTCTGGCAAGCCTAAACCAGCGGAGGGCGACCGCAAGGGTCCCCTCCCCTCATCCACACCTCCCCCGCCCCTACTATGAGACGGAGGTGGGGAGATGGCGGTATCGGCAACATGTCCATTGGAAGAGAGCGATGTCATAGCTTGTGCAGAGTGGAACTCGTTCCAGTGTGAGCGGGCGACTACCTGGTCGAGGCAAGGGCCGAGGGCGCAAGTGGTGATGCGCAGGCCATTGATGGTGCGTGTATAAGGTTCGATCAGGTTGCGGCGGCGGAACTCGACGGGGTCGATGCCGAGGTCGTGGGCGATTTTATCGAGATGTACTTCGACGGCGTAGCGGGGTTGTGTCGTGCCGTGGCCGCGTTTGGGGCCGCAGGGCGGCTTGTTGGTGAAAAGGCGCATGCCTTCAAATTTGTAGCAGGGCAGCGTATAAGTAACCGTTTGCAGCGCGCCGGTGTAGTAGGTGGTTGCGATACCGTAGGAGCCATAGGCGCCGCCATCCAGGAATGAGCGGAAATGCATGGCGGTCAGGGTGCCATCACGCTTCACGCCGGTCTTGATCCACATTTTGACGGGATGACGCCCGCGATGTAGTAGAAAGACTTCTTCGCGCGTGCAGGTGATCTTGACGGGCCTGCCGGTGCGGCGTGATAGCTCACAGGCGCAGATTTCGTGGGAGAACGGGTCGCTTTTTCCGCCAAAGCCGCCGCCAACATGCGGCGAGTTTGCCGCCGACGGGATCGGTAGGCATGGGTTCCCAGTTGGCAACGCAGGCATGCGCCTCGATGGGCGCGTGATTGTTGCCTTCGTAGTAAAACCAGTCTTCGCGCACATAGTCTGCCTGCGCGAAACCAGCATCAACTTCGCCAAATTCATAGGAGACGGCCTTGTGAATATTGCCGATACGCGCTTCATCGTTGATTTTGATGTCGGGGTGCGCTAAGGCCTCGTCGATACTCATCAGCGCAGGTAATACTTCATACTCTACTCTGATAAGTCTGATGGCTTCGTCCAGGATGTCGGGGTCGAGCGCGGCCACGGCGGCGACGGGATCGCCTACATAGCGGACTTTCTCTCTGGCCAGGGCATATTCATCCTGGCTGGATGGCAGAATACCAAATTTCTGTGGCAGGTCTTCGCCCGTGATGACGGCCAGCACACCGGGCAACTCTAATGCCTGGCGAATATCAATCGAGAGGATACGCGCGTGCGGATGCGGGGAGCGTAGGAGCCGCCCGTATAGCATGCGAGGAAGCATGATATCATCGGCATACAGCGCCCGCCCGGTCACTTTGGCATAGGCATCGACCTTGGGTAAGGGATTGCCAATATAGGTATAGGCGTGGTCCTGCTCATTTCGCGCCGTTTGACGCGTTTTCATGATGCACCTCCGCCTGTTTTCATACGCTTAGCAGCGGCATCAATGGCTTCGTATATCTTGGTATAGCCAGTGCAGCGGCAGAGATTTCCGGCCAGGGCCTCTTTCATCTGCTCTCGTGTCGGTTGGGGATGTTCACGCAGCAGTGCAGCCCCGGATAGCAGGATACCGGGAGTACAGTAGCCGCACTGTGCCGCGCCGAGTTCCGCGAAGGTTTCTTGCAGGGGATGGAGTTTCCCCTGCTGTTCCAGTCCCTCAATTGTGGTGATCTCGCACTCCTGCACCTCGATGGGTAGGGTCAGGCAAGAAAGTATGGGTAAACCATCGATCAGGACGGTACACGCGCCGCATTCGCCCAATTCGCAGCCGTGCTTGGTGCCGGTCAAGCCCAGGTCCTCACGCAAGACTTCGAGCAGCGTATGATGCGGCAGCACCGCCAGTTCGTGGCGCTCTCCATTTACATGCAGGGTAATTAATTCGCGCAACCCATCCTCCTTGTATGCAGCTAAGGGTAGATGTATGTCTGTAGTATTCCCAGCCCATATTTCTTCTTGTACATAGTCTAATTCATCGAGAAACAAATGTCGAGGAATTGCAATCTAGCGGGTATGCTTCCATTTTTCCTTGTTTTCTCGCTCCAGATATGGTAATCTTAGCTCATAAAATGTAACCAGCGGAGGTATGCACATGTCAGCCATTTTCTTTTCCTCCAACAGTTTGGCTTCTGAGTGTGCCTGGGTCTAAGACAATTGAAGAGGATGACTTCTCCAGAGGCATTGTACTCACTCGCAGTGTCATAGCGTTGTGATTCCAATGTTCCACTTGACTACTGATAGCAGTAATTGCTTGTAGTTGCTCCTTTCGTTTTCAGCCATTGGTGCGCTCAGCCCCATGGTTTTTTATTGCCCACTTCACCGAGTGTACTATGGAGCTTCCCTCGAAGTTTTTTACGAAAAAGATTGGGATTCACTCCAACGCCGATGGGCGAAAGGATCAATACCTTTATGGTTATTCAATTTCGGCGCTACTGGCGCTTGCTGGTTAATTACCTCAAGCCGCAGTGGACCAGGGTTGCATGGTTGGCCGCGCTAGTGTTTAGCAGTATCGGCTTGCAACTGGTCAACCCGCAAGTAATCCGCTTCTTCATCGACGCGACCCAGGGGCGTGGCCCGCTGGGAACACTGCTGATTGCAGCCGGGCTGTTTATTGCTATTGCACTGG
>VBHV01000475.1 GCA_005881995.1 Chloroflexota bacterium
CATCACAGCCACATCACAGCAAGGCACAGCAATATCACAAACGGCTCACAAGACACGAAAAACAGAGGATTACAGCTTATGCTTCAGCGAACACCTGTGTCTCCACCTCAACAATGCAGTACATAGGTCTGAGCACAAGCACCTGGTAGCCGGTCACTGTGACGTACTTTTGCTGTTTCTCGCAACTCTGCTCCGCCGGAAGGCAGGTTTCATTCCTCATTGTGATGCGTTTGTGATATGCTCCCTCATTCCGTGATGGGAATGTGAGCATTACCATGTATAATGAACCACAAGCACAATGCAAAGAGGTGCTGAGTTTTTCATAGCAGGAAGAACATGACACTATTACACCCGGCCCTGGGCGAACCGCTGGCATCAGAAATAACCAACGCGCTCATCGACCTTGCAGCCTTAACGCGAAGGGCTGCTGGCGCTGACCATGCGCATCCCGACGCCATCTCTCACGAGATGTTACAGTGCGTGCTCGCCCTCTGTAAAGCGCAGCGCGGCGCGGTCTTGCTGGCTGAGGGCCACGACAGCTCACAGACGCACGGGGAATCTGCTCAGCCCACCTCAGATCACGCAAAAGCATCGCGCGCGCTGGCTTTGCACAACATCCACGAAGAAGATGCCCATGCCCTCTTGCGTGTGATTCCCCCGGCACATACGCACATCCACTCTGCCGAGATCACCTGCTGGATCACCTACGGGCTCTCTTTGAACGAGGTCGCAGGTGATAGCGGGAGTGCGCTTGACGTACCTTTGGGAGCTTCTTCTCACGTCGAAGGGGGGCAGAACGCGCTCCTGGTGCTGGGATGGTCGAACGAATCCGACGAAGCATGCGCTTCCATGATAGCGCGCTGCCAGACGGTGCTCCCCCTGGTGGCCGATGCGGTCGGGGCGGTCGTTGCCTGCATAGTAATGAAAGAGCGCGTGCAGGAACTCGAGTGCGCTTCTGTGTGCGAATCGCTGCAGGGCATGGAACTGCTGAAGGCGGAACTGCTGGGGACGGTCAGCCACGAGCTGCGCAGTCCCCTGGCCTCCATCAAGGGCTACGCGGCCACGCTGTTGCGGCACGAACGCCGCCTGGCACGCGAAGAGCGCCACCAGTTCCTGCTGGCGATTACCGAGGCTAGCGACCGCCTGGAAGTCATCATCGAACGGCTCCTGGAGATCTCGCAATTTGAGACGGGCCAGGTGAGAATCGACCGCGCGCCCGTCGATATGGCTCATCTCGCGGGTGAGGCGATTGCGGCCATCCAGGAGCGGGTCGAAGCTGCATCCCCGCGGCATTTCGTGTTCGGCCTCCGTTTGAAGCGCGCCGATAGCACACCAGCCGATGCCGTTCCCCTCATCGTGGCCGATCAGCGCCACCTGCGTGAGATGCTGGACAACTTGCTCGAGAATGCAGTGAACTATTCACCCGGCGGGGGAGCAATCGACGTCACGATTCGCCCGGTCGTTCAGACCCACCCCATGGCAAAAGGCACAGCCCCCCGGCAAGATGGTGAGAACCCACCGGACGGGCACGTTCCCCGCAGCATGCTGGAAATCTGCGTTTCCGATACCGGCCAGGGGATTCCGGACGGTCACCTGCAGCGCATCTTTGAGCGCTTCCACCGGGTCGACACCCGCTTGACCCGCGAGACGAACGGACTCGGGCTCGGATTAACCATCTGCAAGCGCATCGTCGAACTGCACGACGGTCTCATCTGGGTTGAAAACAGGCCACACGGCGGAGGCGCTGCTTTCTATGTGCGGCTCCCGATTGATGAACCACCAGGATGATTTTCCAGAGTGTGCGTGTGCTCATGGAAGGGCAATGAAGCGCTTCTCTATGAACACGGTATGGTTATTTTGTACATCTAGTATCTTAAGAAGGAGAACACCTATGCCCGCAAAGAAAACAACCATCCTGACCGCAGATGACGATCCACAGCTGTTACGGCTGATCACCCGCAATCTCCAGTTGGAGGGCTATGAGGTTCTGCCAGTGAGTGATGGCCAGCAGGCGTTGGAGCAGATCGAGCAAAAGTCGCCCGACGTGGTGCTGCTGGACGTGATGATGCCGCGCATGGACGGCTTTACCGTCTGCCACAAAGTGCGCGAGTTTTCCTCGGTGCCCATCATCATCGTCACCGCGCGCGGGCAAGATCAGGACAAGGTGCGGGGGCTCGACCTGGGCGCTGACGACTACCTGACCAAACCCTTTAGCGTCGATGAGCTGCTGGCGCGGGTGCGCTCCGTCCTGCGCCGGGCGCAGTTCTCGGCCAAAGAAAGCGCCCAGGGACTGCAGTCCACCATGGCCACGGGCGAGCTGACGATAGACTTTTCGCAGCACCTGGTGGCCCTGGCGGGCAAAGAGATAGCCCTCACCCCCACCGAATTTAGCATCATCGCTTACCTGGCGCAGAACGCCGGGCGCGTCGTGACCCAGGATCTGCTGCTCGAGCATGTCTGGGGGTCCGAATACCTGGGCGAGGGGCACATGCTGCAGGTCAACATCAACCGCCTGCGGCGCAAGATCGAAACGGATCCCACCCATCCGCGCTACATCCTCACCAAAGTCGGGATAGGCTATTCGCTGGCCGCGTTACCCCCATTTGAAATGGCGCCCTAAGATAGATAGATACTCTCATCCTCTTCACAGGGTGGCGGTTATCTCTTCCCTGACTTCGCGGTACAGGGAGCTGGCGCTCGGCAGGTGCAAGGTCAATCGAGACATGCACAGCTTCTGGTTGAGAATGCTATAATGAGATGAGATTCTTTGATGATATAGCAACAAGGGAGTACAGTGATGTCCGATGGTCAGGTCCCCCAGAGCGTGGCTGATTCTTCAGCCGCTCCCCCCTCTATCTCATCCGCCAACATCCATCCATTTCTGGACATCTCTCCCGACGCGCTGGTGATCGTGGACCGAAACGGGAACATTGTGCTGGTGAACGGGCAGACCGAGGCCGTCTTCGGCTATGCGCGCTCCGAATTGCTTGGGCAACCGCTCGAACTGCTCCTCCCCCAGCGCTTTCACGCCGCCCATGCCTCGCATCGGGAGCGCTATTTCTCAGCCCCGCGCACCCGCCCCATGGGCATCGGGCTGAACCTCGTCGGGCGGCGCAAGGATGGTACGGAATTCCCGGTGGAGATCAGCCTGAACCCCCTGCTGCTCGATGGCACGCTCCACGCGCTGGGGGCCGTGCGCGATGTGAGCGCCCAGCGCGCCGTCGAGCGCGAGCGCCTCCAGCAAGCACAGCAGATCCGCCTGCAGGCGGATCTGCTCAATCTCGCCCACGACGCCATCTTCGTCCGCGACCCCGCGAGCCGCGTGTCCTTCTGGAATTCGGGGGCCGAGGAACTCTACGGCTGGGCCGAGCAGGAGGCACTGGGCCGCGTCAGCCATGTGCTGCTCAAAACGCGCTTCCCCGTCGACCTCGCCACCATTGAGGCCCAGGTCGCCCACGATGGCCAGTGGGAAGGAGAGCTCGTGCAGACCCGCCGGGATGGTAGCACCGTGATCGTCGAAAGTCGCTGGGCCGGAGTACGCGACGAGCAAGGACATCCAACGACCATCATGGAGATCAACCGCGATATCACCCGCCGCCGCGAGCTGGAGCAGGCCGAGCACGCCGTGTATGCCGAGACCGCGGCGCGTCTGACCTTCATGCAGCAGGTGCTCGACGCGCTACCCAGCGGGATCTATCTCGTATATGGGCGAGAGGCGCGCCTGCTGCTGGCCAACCGCGCTACCGCTAGCGTGTGGGGAGCGCAGTGGTCGACCGATCAACCGATGCTCGAGTTCCTGGCGACCAACGGGATCGCGCTCTTCGATGCGCAGGGATACCCTATGCAGCCGGAACAGTACGCGACGCTGCGCGCCGTCGGGCGGGGGGAGACGGTACTCCAGCAGCAGGAGGCGATCCGCCGCCCTGGTGGCTCCAGCCTGCCCGTCCTGGTCAGCGCTCTGCCGCTGCTCCAGCAGCCGGGAACCGATCAACTGGGCCCACTGGGAGAGGCAGTGGCGCTGGTGGTCCATCAAGACGTCACCGCCCTCAAAGAGGCGGAGTACCTCAAAGACGAGTTCGTGGGCATCGTGGCGCATGAATTGCGCACGCCCCTCGCGGCTCTGCGCGGCTTTGCCGACATGCTGCTGGTGCAAACGGCGCGCCGACGCGGCCCCAAGCTGGCTGATTGGCAGCAGGAAGCGCTGGAGGAGATCGAACTGGCCGTCAAACGGCTGGTTGATCTCACGGAGGAATTGCTGGATGTGACCCGCCTGCAGGCCGGGCGCCTGCTGCTGCAGCGCGCTCCGACCAACGTGGTAACGCTCGCTAGGCGCATCGCGACGTTCCTGCAGCAAACGACCACGCGGCATCAGATAGAGGTGCACACCGAGCATGCCTCGCTTGTAGCCGACGTCGACCCGGGCCGCGTCGAGCAGGTACTCACTAACCTCATCGGCAATGCCATCAAGTACAGCCCGCAGGGAGGCCTGGTGACTGTCACCCTCTGGGAAGAAGCGGCTACCGGAGTGGTGAAGATCAGCGTGCAGGATCACGGCATCGGCATTCCAGGTTCCCAACAGGCTCAGATCTTCGGGCGCTTCACACGCGCCGACAACGCCCAGGCGTGGGGGATCAGCGGTACGGGGCTGGGACTGTACATCTGCCGCGAACTGGTGGAACGGCACGGAGGGCAGCTCTGGTTTGAGTCGCGGGAAAATGTCGGTTCTACCTTTTTCTTGACGCTGCCAATCGGTGCCCACCAGAAGAGCAGCGAGCCACCTTCATCTCCTTGAGCCTGACCACCCCTGGAATGCCTGTAATGATGCCATACCGATTGTTGTGTACGTATCCTTCTTTTGAAGATGAACAGGCATAGATACAGTTTATGGGATACGTACCCATGGATGACCTCTGTTGTCAAAAGTAACAATAGCAAGATGGGAACAGAGGAAAAATAGCGAATCGGAGGGAAGAAGGGATGCCACAGACTCCACACATTGAGCACCATTTTACCGCAGGAGAGACTGTTTGTGACATCTTAGTGATATATTTAGGTGTTGCCGTGATTTTTCCGTGAGATGAAAGGGGTATGCTAAGAGTGTCAAAGGACAAGCTCTGAGCGAGGCGCAGCTTCGCAGGGCACTCAACGTACGTATCTTTTCGAGAAGGTTCATCCTTCACAGAGGTAAAAATCATGAGTATTATGAAAAACGTGCAGCCCAAGGCTGCTTCGCAAGTTCCCGAACCGCCCATCGCGCGGTTCCTATTCGCCGACACACGTATGGCGTGGTTCTGGTTGATCGTGCGCGTCTATGTAGGTTGGCAGTGGCTGGTAGCGGGCATTGACAAGCTGACCGGCTACTCGATAGACGTGGGAACGTTTGGACAGCATGTGGGCAATTCCTGGATTGTCACGAGCCATCCGGGAGCCGCGCTGAGCGGGTTCCTCAATGGCGCGCTCGCTCAGACCACCGGCGCACATCCGGCGGTGCAGGGCTGGTACGGCTGGTTCGTGCAGAACCTGGCACTGCCAAGTGCTCCTTTCCTCTCGTATGTCGTCACCTTTGGGGAAATCCTGGTCGGGCTGGGCCTGATCTTTGGGGTTTTGACCGGCATCGCCGCCTTCTTCGGATTGTTCATGAACATGAACTTCCTGCTGGCAGGCGCCGTCAGCATCAACCCCATTATCGGGGGACTGGCCCTGTTCATTCTGCTGGCCTGGCGCGTCGCGGGCTACTACGGTGGCGACCGCTACCTGCTGCCGCTGCTGGGTACTCCCTGGACGGGCAGGCTCACCGCGCAGCCCAAGCCAGAAGTCACACCAACGCCTCCTCCGGTACCCGTTATGAGCTGACGTAAAGCCTGGAGAGGTATGACCGGACGGGGCGAGAGGAGCAATACTCCTCTCGCCCCGCTCATTTTCTGCCTCGGCAACCTTTTCCAGGAGAGAAACGTCAATTTCCCAATAGAACAGCGTAAAGACAAGAAACTATGGCGAACGGGATGGGAGTAATGCCAC
>VBHV01000476.1 GCA_005881995.1 Chloroflexota bacterium
GCCTCGTTATCATCCTGGTGGCCTGCTACATCGTCCGCGGTCATCCCGGTCCCTATCCCTTCGAAGTCACGTTCACACAATCCGTGCAATCCCTCAATCTGCCTTCCTGGCTAATCGGAACTCTCAAATTATCCGCCTCATTGATAGATCCAGTTAATGCGGCTATTGCCCTCATACTCTTGTTAGCTTTTATGTTGACTTTCGGCTGGTACCGGCAGGCTGCCTTTTTCATCCTGACTGTGAGCATCGGAAACGCCATTGACGCGCTCCTCGGCGATTACGTAGCTCGTCCGCGTCCCTCCACGGTGTATCATATTCGCGTCGAGGGCATTTACCACAACAACAGCTTCCCATCTGGTCACTGCGCGCACACCATGCTCTTTTACGGTTCGCTGCTCTACCTGAGCTTCAGCGAGCCCGTACGCAAATGGCGTTACCGCTGGCTGCTGCTCCCACTCCAGATCTTCGCCGTTTTCAATATGCTTACAATAGGCTTCGAACGTGTCTACGTGGGCGAGCACTGGTTCTTCGACACCGTCGCGGGCACCCTCGATGGCTTCCTCTGGTTGACCGCCGGCATCTTCCTCTATAACTGGATACCAGAGCTACTACAAAACAGGCGAGCAAAGCGGCAACAATCTCAAGCTATATCAGCCTGAACGGCTGGAGCAGGGATAATAACAGGTCGTGCCCGGAGCATTAGCAAGCCAAAAATGATCTTCAACACACCATCAACAAGTCCAAAGATGGAAAAGGATATGCTGTGCAGCCACAGGCCCAGAAGCGCATTGACAATACAAAGGGCCGCCAGGAGCAGCATCAAGGGCCCACTTGCAACGCTCAACGGGACGAAAACAATCCCAATAATCAGAAACATCAACAGCAAAAAGTTGCGCGACCCATAATCCGGCATGAAAACAAAAAGGCCAATCAGCAACAGTGCCCCCAGGATCAGCGCAACATAAATAGCGATTAATTGCGGTGTAGTTGGCCTGCCATACTTGTACCGGTCTTTGAAGAAGGTGAAAGCCAGGGCAGCTGCAGCGATTCCAACAAAGTAAATAACATAAGAATGAGGATACACAGCTACCGCCACTGCAGACACCGACGACACCCCCAGAATCAACACCAGAACCCCACTGCGCAGAATCGAGGGAAAGGGATGCAACCGCGACGATACAGAACCTGAAGAAGTACTCATGCTATTTGCCTCCTTTTCCCCCAGTGTATCACGGTTGTCGGGAGACTTCCAGGGCGGCTGCGAGGGTCGGTACCTATCCATCTTGCCAACGCTGCTAGTGCAGCTAGTGCTACGCAATCAGGCAAGATGAAAGGAGCAAGAAGCACAGACTCTCGTTCGCCTCAACCACCCGCACATCGTACGCCTGCTCGATTTCGCCACTACGCCAGCGCCTACCCGATCTCTCATCCATCGTCGAGGAAGTCGTACTCAAGTCGCTATCCAAAGAACCTCACCAAAGCTACGCGTGTGTGCAGGACTTCGCCGCTGCCCTGAAGCAGGCGAGCCATCAAAATGCAGTCTCGCCCCAACGCTCCCCATCGCCTCATCGACTTCTTCGCCACCTCCCAATCCGCCATGATGTCCCAGGTCTTCCCCGAACTCACCGATCGCGAGCGCGAAATCCTCAAAATCATCGCCCAGGGCTACAACAACAGCGACATTGCCCACCGGCTGGTCCTCAGCCTCAAAACCGTCGCCAACCACGTCTCCACCATCTTCAGCAAACTCCAGGTAGCCGACCGCGCCCAGGCCATCATTCGAGCCAGAGAGGCTGGCCTGGGCAAAGAGTAATGCCCGGCCCATAGGCGTCAAGTTAGGGCCAAGGGCAATCATTGGGTTATCGTAGGGACAAGGGGCGGCGGAGTGGATGAGTGGGGGCCTTGTGTTTGTCCTGGTTGGGGGAGGCGAGCAGGCAAGAGGACAAGCACAAGGCCCCCGCATCCGCCCCACACCGCCCCTTGTCCCTACACAGGTGGCAAGCCTGGTGCGTTAACTTGATGTCTATGGGGACGCTTGCGCCGCCCGGCGTGTTGGTGAAGTTGTTTGGGTGATGGGTATTGGTTTTGTGAATTGAAGGTGTAACAGACGTTACGATAGTGTGCAAATACCGCGCAAAATGCTCGGTATTATTTTTGAATGGTTGAGGTTTACCATGCAACCGTGAGGAGGTGGGTGAGTTGGAAGCGGGTCAGGGTGTGTGTTGCTGTTCATGGATGGGTTCCTTGCTTGTTGGGGTGGGATGGGAATTCTTGCAGGGAAGAGACTCTCTCATCTTCGTTCTTTTCAGTTCCGAACCTGTTTGCAGCTCGTGCGCGGGCACGTTCGGTTTCGACCTCGCGATCGCGCGGCTCGGCATTAGTGACCAGCGAATCCAGTAGATTCCGGGCAGCCGTAGCCACCTCCTCGACGGCACGATTGAACGCCACTTCGTTTGCCTTCGAAGGTTTATTGAAGCCCGAGAGTTTTCTCACGAATTGGAGCGAGGCTTCCCGAATCTCCTCGTCGGTAGCTGGGGGGTCAAAATTGAACAGGGTCTTGATGTTCCGGCACATGACTTTCTCCTTTATTCTTACTTTACCACGCGTGATCGAAGATCTGTTAGATGCTCAGACTTCACGACTCTGGTTCTTTTTATTTCTTTGCAGGCTCGTAATAAGGAGGACGTGAAACGCTTGCAGAGCGTGGAGCGCAACGCGCTTCGTCCTTACTCCTTTGTATCGGTTCCACTCGCTTGAAGAGGCGCTCACCTATGACCGCCAATCTCCCGTAGGTGGAGGAGGTGAGTCATTTTGACCAGGCCCTTTGTTTGCAAACATGCTCGGCATCCAGCCCTCAACGAACCACGCCCGAATGCTGAATGCTGCCGCGAAGAAGAGCACCGCTCCTACAAAAATGAGCCATTGCCAAGCAGGAATGACAAATCCAAGCACGATCATGAGCACTGCTGCCGCTCCTACAAACAATTGAAGACGGTACCGCAATGGCTTCCTGTTTTGATCCGTTACAGTCTGACGAGGGGTCATGGTATGTATTCTCCTTTCTTACGAGGGTCCTGTTTCCGCTGTTCTTCTCAAACCGACAAGAGCAAGTCGCTGAGCGTAGCGGAAACGTGCTCTCGCAGAGCGAAGCTACAACTTTGCGGGCATAATTTCACCCCTAGGGTTCTCCAGGGAGACGCACTCAGAGGGAGGATGGATGAAATACTCATCAGGGCCAGAGTAACATTTTGGAGCAAGATGCACAAGTGGCTGTATTCACTCATTGCTTCATGTAGCAACCTATGTGGCAACACCGACGAAAAGCAGCGAAAAATACAGCATCTGGTGGTAAATTAACCGAAGGGTGGACCAATTTTGCACTGAAGGGTGGGAATTTACACTGAAGGATGGAACTTGACGTTTCGATGCCTGGAAAAACT
>VBHV01000197.1 GCA_005881995.1 Chloroflexota bacterium
CCTTTGAGCGTGCTGAAGAAACTCTCCATGGCTGCATTATCGTAACAGTCGCCCGTGCGACTCATGCTGACCACGATGCCGACCTCAGCCACCCTGGCCAGATAGCCCTTGCTGGTGTAGGGGCTGCCCTGATCGGAGTGCAGCAGCATCTCTTTGGCAGGAGAGCGGCCGACCAATGCCATCTCCAAAGCCAGCGTCACCAATTCCTCATCATTGCTGGCCCCCATGGCCCAGCCGACCACCAGGCGAGAGAACAGATCCAGAATGACGGCCACATACAGCCACCCCTCAGCGGTCCAGACGTAGGTGGTGTCACTGACCCATTTGGCATTGGGCTGCGCTGCGCTGAACTCGCGGTTGAGCAGGTTCGGAGCACCTAGAGTCCCTTTTCGCCTGACCGTGCTCACTGGTCTGTTTCTGCGCCGTTTGGCCACCAGCTCCATTTCCCGCATCAGACGCGCCACCCGCTCTTTGGAGCAGTGGATGCCCTGTGCCGCCAGCTCCGCATGGATGCGCGGACTGCCGTAGACCTGGCGTTTGGCGTAAAAGATGCGATGGATCTGCCTGGCTAGCTCGCCATCTTCTCGCGCGTGTCGACTCGCTTCCCGCTTGTGCCAGTCTGAGTCACCACTCACACTCACCTCCAGCACGCGACATATGGTGTACACCGGATACTGCTCACCATGCTCAGCAATGAACGGATAGCTCACAGCTGGCTGCGCGAAAAGATGGCGAGCGCTTTTTTTAGGATATCGCGCTCCTGCCGGGTCACCTCCAATTCTCGCTTGAGACGACGCACTTCTTCCTCGCCAGCTGTTTGATGCCCACTGCCTGGGAAGGCCTGTGAGCCTGCTTCGGCAAATTCTTTGCACCAGTGATGCAAGGTGCTGTCAGCAATGCCCAGATCACGGGCGATTTGCGCTTGCGACTTGCCACTCCTTTGCACTAAGTGCACCGCTTCCAGCTTGAATTCCTTCGTAAAGGTGCGCAATTCTTTTGGCATGATGTCCTCCCCTGAGAGACTCTCTTCCAAGTTTATCCTCTCCGAGAAAGTCCGTCAAGCCCAGCTTACATACATCTGTTAGGAGGGAAGATGCTGTTGCACTTTATCGATGAGCGTATCCAGAGAAAAGGGCTTAGGCAAGAAATCGTCAGCGTAGCCTTCCTTGCGTACCTGGTTGCCAACATCGATAGCGGAGTACAGGATGATGGGAATGCGTCTGGTCAGTTCATTAGCCCGCAATCTACGGCAGATGGCGCGTCCATCTTCTCCTGAGAGTTGCACATCCAGCAGGATCAGGTCAGGAAGATCACCCGGCTGCAATTGCCGAAAACAACCACCATCCGGGCTGGCTTTGACGCGATAGCCTTCGTACTCCAGCGTCAGTTGCATAAACTCCAGGATGTCCCGATCATCGTCAACGACCACGATCTGTTTTGTCATCGCTGTTTTCTCCTCCTTACTACTTTCTGATGTTGTAAACCCCATCCCGCTGGCTTGAGCGTTCCCACACCTTTACAACACGTTCCACTTCCAACTCAGGTGACACAGCCATATAGCACCTCCACACTTTCTTATCTTGCACGCGCATTTGCTTAATTTGAATAATGTGGCAGGTTAGACATCCCTGAGAATATCAAATCATACAGAGTTTTTGCCACTTTTGAGCGCTTTACCCGTGTCTCTTATCAACCCTCCTTCGTGTACATCTCAGGGACTACCTACCATCACTTGCGGTCGCCCTGAAATCCTTTGCGGTCGTCCCTGAAATTTTGTTAGGAATGAGGTATCTTCGCTATGGCAGCCGTTCTTGACTATACCGGCGTGAACGCAATTTATCGCGTCCCTACAGCAGGAACTCGTATCGGTCCCTACCAGTTGATCGATCAGTTACAGCAAGGCGGCATGTCCACCGTCTACCTGGGATACCATATCTATACCAGGGCATACGTCGCCATCAAAATCGTCGACAGCTATACTGCCGACCTGCGTATGTTGAATCGCGAGAGAGAGATCATGCAGGCCCTGGAGCACGAGCATATCGTGCCATGTCTGGATGCTGGTAACTTTGGAAGGTATCATTACCTGGTTATGCCCTTTATGCAAGGTGGAACACTCGAAGACATGCTCTCGAGAGGCGTGTTCACCCTGGACGAAGCCTATGTTGTGCTTGAACAGCTTACAAGCGCCCTGGCCTACATGCATTCGCTGGGCCTGCTCCATCGCGATATCAAAGCCACCAACATCCTGTTTGACCAGGACTACAACCTCTATCTCAACGACCTCGGTATCGTCACCTGGCTCGGTGAAAAGCCAGCACAGCAGGGCCGCGTCATGGGAACGCCTCAATACATGGCTCCTGAACTTTTCCAGGGACGGGTAGACCAGCGCAGCGACGTATACTCGGTGGGAATCCTGCTCTACCAGATGCTCACCGGCCGCCTGCCTTTCGATGGACCCAGCGATTGGAGAATCTGCATCCATCACATAGAAACAAAGCCTCTGGCCCCTTCTTTCTACAACCCCTCCCTTCCTCGCTCAGTTGAGCGAGTCATACTCGGCGCATTAGAGAAGGACCCCAACCACCGGTATCAAACGATTGAGGAACTGCTGCACGCCTTTCAAAAGGCCGTTGAATCTCCAACATTCTTCGAGCATCTTTCCACCCAATGGCAAGCAACATGCCAGAAACTGCGCGGCCGTCTTTCTGCTAACGCGCCCGCCTTGCACTCTGCATAGGTGAAAATTACAACTTTTTCATGTAACACCGCTTACATTGACACTTGTTCAGCTTTCCCCTATACTCTGCTCACAAACTAGTAGGGACGCGAGTACTACCTTGCAGCTTGCCCGACACGAAGTGTAGAGACCACCCTCTCTGGGGGAGAGGTAATCGTCTCGTTGGCAAGCTAGATTACAAACCAATCGCGTCCTCCGCTTCATTTATTTTTCATCCTGGGGATCAGCCGGAGGAGGCATGAGACCGGGGAAAGGGGTTAACCATGTTGCCAATAGGCGAAGAAAAACCCACCCCCATGTCAACATCAGAGGCGGGCCGTAAGGGGGGAAGCGCGGTTCGCGACAAGTACGGTGAAAATTACTATCGGGTTATCGGCAAGAAAGGCGGCACCAGGCTCAAGGAGAAGCGCGGCAGTGAATACTACCGCTCGATCGCCAGAAAAGGCGGCTCGGCCAACATGGCCAAATACGGCCCAGAACATTTCTCTGAAATGGGCAAAAAAGGCGGCAAAACCACCAAAGAGCGACAGGACCCCGATTTCTACAGCCGTATTGGCAAGCTGGGAGGCTCCGCC
>VBHV01000755.1 GCA_005881995.1 Chloroflexota bacterium
GTAGCATATCGGAACCCCGACGACAACACAAAATAACTTGATAACACCTCACTCAAACTTTCTTGCAACGACCTGCTCAACATGCTATACTGATGACGAACGAATACTCTATCCCAGGAGAGATGTACATGAAACCTGAGCAATTTACCCAGAAAGCTCTTGAAGCTATCAGTGAAGCGAATGAGCTGGCAAAACAGCATAATCATAGCCAGATTGAGGTAGAGCATGTGCTGGCCGCGTTACTGGCGCAGGAAGGTGGCGTTGTCCAGCAGGTCATCCAGAAGGTAGGCGGGAATATGGGAGGCAGCCTGGCAACAGCGCAGCGTATGGTCAACGCCGACCTTGAGCGCATGCCGCATGTCTTTGGCGGGAGCAAGCCAAATTTTTCGCCGCGCATCGACAAACTGCTCGAACATGCCCGGCGGGAGATGCAGAACTTCAAAGACGAATTCATCAGCGTTGAGCATATCCTGCTTGCCATGTTCGATATCGGTGAGGGGCCGGCAACGCGCGCGCTTAAAGCGGCCGGGCTGAGCCGCGAAAATGTTCTCAAAGCCTTAACATCCATTCGTGGCACGCAGCGTGTCACCGATCAGAACCCGGAAGGCAAGTACCAGGCCTTAGAGCGGTATGGCCGCAACCTCACCGAGCTGGCGGCCCTGGGTAAGCTCGATCCCGTCATCGGGCGTGACGAAGAGATTCGCCGCGTCATCCAGGTACTCAGCCGCCGCACCAAAAATAACCCCGTGCTGATCGGTGAGCCGGGCGTGGGTAAGACCGCCATAGTCGAGGGACTGGCCCAGCGCATCGTGCGCGGCGATATCCCCAAAACGCTGGCAAATAAACAGGTGGTCACACTCGATCTTGGTGCGCTGGTCGCGGGTGCCAAGTTTCGCGGCGAGTTCGAGGAACGCTTGAAAGCTGTCCTCAAAGAAATTATTAGCGCTGAAGGCGCTATCATCCTCTTTATCGACGAGCTGCATACTCTGGTGGGCGCGGGCGCAGCCGAGGGGGCAATGGATGCCTCCAATATGCTCAAACCCATGCTGGCGCGCGGAGAACTGCATTGCATAGGCGCGTCCACCCTCGATGCCGACGGTCGAGGATACTATCAGCATCCTGCGCGGCCTCAAGCAGCGTTACGAGGTACATCATGGCGTGCGCATCCAGGATAGCGCGCTGGTCGCCGCCGCCATGCTTTCAAATCGCTACATCACTGATCGTTTCCTGCCTGATAAGGCCATAGACCTTGTTGACGAAGCCGCCAGCCGCCGCCGCGTAGAGCTGGACAGCACTCCAAGCGAGATAGACACGCTGGATCGCCGCATTCGCCAGTTACAGGTAGAGCAGGAAGCCCTGAAAAAGGAGACCGACGCGCCCAGCCGCGAACGCCGCTCCAGGGTGGAGCAGGAGATCGCCAATCTCAACGAACAACTCCACTCCCTCAGACTCTCGTTCGAGAGCGAACGCGAGCCGGTGGAAGTGATTCGCCACCTCAAACAACAGTTGGAGCAAGCCCAGGTCGATTTTGATCGGGCCGAACGCGAATACGACTACGGCAAGATGGCGCAGCTGCGTCATGATACCATCCCCAGGTTAGAGCGACAGATTCAAGAGATGGAGTCGAAGTTGACCAACCTCAAAGGTGCGCGTATGCTCAAGGAAGAGGTAGATGCCGAGGATATCGCGGATGTCGTCTCCAAGTGGACGCATATTCCCGTCTCCAGGCTCATGGAAGCCGAGGTACAGAAGCTGCTCGTCATGGAGGACCGCCTGCGTGAGCGTGTCGTGGGCCAGGAGCTTGCCTTGCAGGTCGTCTCCGACGCCGTTCGTCGTTCGCGCGCCGGATTGCAGGACCCCCATCGACCACTGGCAAGTTTCATCTTCCTGGGGCCAACCGGCGTGGGCAAAACCGAACTGGCGCGCGCGCTGGCAGAGTTCCTCTTCGACGACGAGCAGGCCACGGTGCGCATCGACATGTCCGAGTCTACGAAGAAGGCGGTCAATTGACCGAAACCGTGCGCCGTCGCCCGTACTGCGTCGTCCTCTTCGACGAAATCGAGAAAGCCGCGCCCGAAGTCTTCAACGTGCTCTTGCAGCTACTCGACGATGGTCGCCTGACCGATGGGCAGGGCCGCACCGTTGACTTCAAGAACACCGTCATCATCATGACCAGTAACGTCGGCACAGCCTGGCTGCACGAATTTGATGGCATGGAGGAAGAAGATATCCAGCACATTGTGCGCCAGCGCCTGCGCGAAGAAGGCTTCCGGCCAGAGTTCATCAACCGCATCGATGAAGTCATCGTCTTCCACCAGATCACCCGCGATCAGATGAAGCGCATCGTGCAGATACAGCTCAATCGCCTGCGCCCGCGCCTGGAAGAGCGTCACATCATCCTGCACCTGAGCGACGTGGCCACGGAATTTCTCGCCAACCTGGGCTACGACCCACAATACGGTGCGCGTCCCCTCAAGCGCGTCATCCAGAAAGAGGTCGAAAATCGCGTGGCCCGTGCCATC
>VBHV01000198.1 GCA_005881995.1 Chloroflexota bacterium
CAACCAGCCGTTACATCCCTTGTGAATGGGAAAACCATACAGATTGTCAGCCAGAAATGCGGGACAGGCCCCAGCCTTAAATAATGAATTGGGTAGACCGGCGAAATAAAGCAGGTACTGGCGCGTCATGCGCACCGGCAGATGCGCACCGGAGAGTAGACGATGGATCCAGGGGCCAGCTGCTACTACCACTCGATCAGCAGTCATTTCCTCTCCTGAACTCAGGTGGAGGCGTATGGGGTGGCGCTGGCTGTCATGTGCGATCTGCGTCAGGCGGCAACCCTCATAAATTGTTCCCCCCCGATCCAGGATCACATCACGCAGTGTCTGCAAGCAGGTAGATGCGTGTAAAATACCGCCCTCGGCGTTATACGTGAAGGTGTCGTAGGCTCGTGTAGAGAACTGAGGGAAGTGCGAGTTGCACTGCTCTTCGGATAAAGAAACAGTAGGAAGCCCCATGCTGCGCGCGACCTTATAACTCGCGCGGGGAAAAGCATCATCCTGGGTGCCAAGTACCAGCACTCCCGTCGGTGTATAGAGCGTGCGATGTGCGGCTCGTTCAAGCTTTTTCCAGCGCGTCAAACTCAATCTTACCATGGAAGTATAGAGCGCATCGGCTCCATACTCGAACCGCAGCAGCCGTGAAAAGCCTGAAGAAGCGCTTCGCTGGTGATCCACGGTTGCCTGTTCCAAAAGCGTGACTCGCCTCTTCCCATTTGCCAGAAGCGCGTAAGCGGTTGAAAGTCCAATAATTCCCGCACCTACAATGACGATATGTTGCTGACCTACCATAAGGAAGAACCTCCACAAGGATTTTGATGACAATGCTCAGTGTAGCAGAAAATACACTTAATGTCAACTAAATCGTCAATATTACACTAAATTACAATGTACTTTTATTACACTATATTTTGTGCTAACAGTGTAGGGCTTATGTAAGACTTTGTACGATGCTCTTGCAAGCAAAAATATTGCAAAGAGGATAATAGCTGAGGGATAGAGAGCAACAAGGATGTCATGCAGAGAGGTGTATATGTGCGACTTCGCCATCACAAATGTTGTGCATATAAATAATGCCAGGAAGAGAAGGTATGCTGGGCGAAGGTACCTATACCGATATGGTAAAATGAATGTGAGCATGATACAATAGGCGATGCATGTGAGTAGAGGTGGCTTGAAAAGTACGAGTTCCAATTCGAAGCCGAAAGGATAAGCAGCGTGTACAGGTTCAAGGGCTTTGATAGCGCTCAGTGCGGGGATAGCATGTCCGCGCTTGAGGCGATGGTCAATGCCTGGATGGAGGAGGAGCATCCGCGCATTCGTCATGTGTGCCAGAGTTTGCGTGGAACTCACATTCTACTGAGCTTCGTCTATGAGGAGACGCGGGAGCTTGAGCAGCGTGTGGCGTTGCAGTCACAAATGAATGCCATTCCTCGTTTCTTCGAGGACGACTTTGTGGATGAACGGCCTACTGGAGCGCGTATTCCAGCGACTCCACCTCCAGCGCATTAGCAAGCCTCAGCTTAAAGCATGCAGTGCATGCAAAGAACAGACATCAACAACAAGGACCATCATGACCAATCCATATCTCGTTTACTGTACTCCAGCGGGAGAAATACGCGAGGAGGTGCGTTTGCGCGCCCTCGCTTTTGGCAATCAACCCCTGGCGGCTGCGCATCTTATCCCATTACCCGATGGAGTAACGCTGTCGATGATGCCTGATCGGCTTGCTGTTGGAGAGAAACCCTCCGGTGAGCGGCAAGTGATGGCGCGGTCACGCGGGTGGGCCGCAGCTGCCCTCTTGCCCATCGGCTATACACGCACCCACCTGCCAGCTTATGAGAAAGTACCCGGTACAGAGCCGCTGCCCTTTTTTGGCTATAGCGCCGTAGCAGGCATGCATGGACGCCTGTACGTGGCCGCCATACAAACAGACGATCCGCGCAAATGGCATCCGCGCGCCTTTGCCAGGCGTGCTTTGGAGCGCCTCGTATCCGAAAAACGGGCGGCCTACCCACACAACCGCATCGTGGAGCAGCATGCCCATTGCGCGCTCGACTACTCCTGTCCTACCGCCAGCAATCTCTTTTTTGGGCGTTGGGAAATGGCTATAGCCGTCTCGCCCGGCTGTAATGCGCGCTGTGTAGGCTGTATCTCAAAGCAGGAAGAGGAAGACCTGATTTCTCCGCAGGACCGTTTGACCTTCATCCCAACGGTGAATGAGATTGTCGAGGTTGCGGTGCCACACCTGGAACAGGCTGAAGATGCCCTCGTCAGTTTCGGCCAGGGCTGCGAGGGTGAACCATTATTGCAATACCGGCGCATCGAGCAGGCCATCAAAGCCATGCGCGAGCGTACCGACAAAGGCGTAATCAATATCAACACCAACGCCAGCAACCCGCGCTGGCTGCAGCGGCTCTACGATGCCGGACTCGACACCATCCGCGCCAGCACCATTTCTGGACACCCGCAAACCTATACCGCCTACTATCGACCCATCGGCTATAGCTTTGAGGATGTCAAAGCCTCCCTCAGGCGCGCCCGCGATGCAGGAGTATATAGCTCCATCAACCTGCTGTGTTTCCCCGGCATGATCGACCGCGAACGCGAGGTGGAGGCTCTGCTCGCTTTTATCAAAGAAACAGGTGTACGCCTGATCCAGCTGCGCAACCTCAACATCGATCCTGAAGTGCTGCTGCCGCGCATGCCCGCGCTGGACTCGATGGGCAAAGCGCTGGGTATGCGCGACATGATCGAGATTCTCAAACGCGAAGTACCAGAAGTTGAGCTTGGCAACTTTACGCGGCCCGTGAAACGGACAAAAGCTGTAGCAGCCACAGGCAGATAAGATTAGCGCTTTTTGTGCGCTTTCTGCTTCTTTCCTTTGCCTTGTTTCTTGTTGCCAGAAAACTTTATCGGCGTCGGCAGCCTCTGAGCATATGAATCTCTCACTGGAAATGAGGGTGGTTCAGAGTAAGTAGGCTGCGAGGGAGTATTCTCGTAAGAAGGAATATCCTCAGAAGTAGGCCTGTTAGAAATCAGGCTCCTAAGATCCGGTATTTCAAGCGGTTTGCGCTCTTTTAATCCAAATTCCTCAAGCACATAATCCAAATCTATAAAAAACTCATCTACTCTATCAGCTTCAAATGCTCGCTCAATAAGTGGCAGAGTCTCTGTTGCCTTGAGGTCTGCCAGATCACCAATAAGTAAGCCATTTAACTCGGGATCATTCTCTTCAAACTGCTCCAGTACTTGTGTGATAACTGCGATAGCATCCGAGCGGCTTTCAGGGTGCCTTTTAGCGATCGCTGCTAATCCATTTGAGGCATAGGCACGAGAGGACGTTTCATGAGAGTCGTCACGAAGGTAAGATGCAAGCGCAGGTATCGCTGATGGCCCGATCATACCGTAGACTTTTGCCAGTTCTTCTACGATCCACTCATCGCCTGGCTCATCAAATAGTGGGAGTAATGGATAAGCAGCCGCTTCGGCATGAAGTTGTCCAAGAGCACGTATCGCATGAACAGCCGCATAAAAGGTAGGGTCATCTTCATCATATTCTTCCTCATGGATATCATGAATCTGCTTGTCCTTTGCCATGCGAATAAGCTCTGGAATGTCTTCAGGACCGATCCCAAGTGCGAGATAATCTGGCCAACCTTCTACTTTTACCAAGTCAGGTTCGCCATATGTAAGTAGCTGATCGACGGG
>VBHV01000199.1 GCA_005881995.1 Chloroflexota bacterium
GAAGCTGGAACGCAACCTGGCGGTACTCGGTGATTGCGTGTCGATGGCAGCTCAATATGGCCTTGAGCTGTCCCTGGAAACCGTGCCCTGCACTTCTGCCGATCCACTTCGCAATGTCCGCCGGGCCATCGAGCAGGATGACCGTTGTCTCGTAACGCTGGACACGGAATTTTTAGCGCTGCATGCGCAAGTCGAAGCAGCACTTGGGGCCAATTGGTTATGGCAAGAGCATCGCGTTCGACACATCCATATCAAAGACTATGACGGCATGTTGTATGCTGCTGATAACTCCCGCCGCTATCTGCACCCAGGTGAAGGCTCCATCGATTTTACTCACTTCTTTGCCGCGCTAAAAGAACGTGGCTTTGACGGGTATATCAGCCTGGAATCCCCGGTGGTAGGAATGGATGGGACGAGAGATATTGCTAAGTTGCAGCGGAGTTTGGAGCGGCTGCGGCAGTATATTTTGTAGGTGGAGGGTGCAACGAGATGCGTCCGAAATTTGCATATTAGGTGTAAATATTGTACACTACTCTCTGGTTGTCCCGGAGCAGAAGACATGATAACGGTAGTCAAACTCAATCCTCTTGGCGAAACAAAAATTCAGTACTCGGGAGAAATTGTAGAGCGCTTATCGGATGGCGTCGTTATAGAAGCGTATTGGAGACATGCGCCCAAAGAACTTGGTTACGCCCGTTTCGAGCCAGGAGACCGCTTTACCGAATATTATTATACGGACCGCTGGTTTAATATTTTTGACATTGCCACAGCCGGTGGGCGGCGCAAAGGCTGGTATTGCAATGTTGCACAGCCAGCTTCGATTTCCAAAGAGTATATCGAGCAGGTTGACCTGCTGCTTGATGTATGGGTTGACCCAGATGGCACGCCGCTCGTCTTAGATGAGGACGAATTTGAAGCCGACACCACGCTCAGCCAAGAGCAGCGTGCAGGTGCGCATCAAGGACTGCAAGATCTGTTACAGATGATCGCAGCGCAAGCGGAACCGTTTACGTATTAGTCTCTACCTGAAATGGAGAGGTAGAGCATACCCGGTGTGTTGAAATAACACTGTGTCAGAGCCACATACGACTCTGGAAGGACAAATCTTGATGGAGAAAAAAGGCGCCAGGCTGTTCCAGCAGAACGCGGATGCGTTCGAGTGCGGCTGGAACATTGTGGAGCTTGATTCACGCAGACAACTTCGTCTGAAAGTAAACGAGCTACTTCGACTTTCTCATGATCCCACGCTTACCACCAGCGAAATGCAGCAGCATCTCCTCCACGGTGTAGCGACGTTTGGGAAACAACTGGCCACACAGCTTGTGCGTTCGCTTCAACGCGACGACCACCAGGAACGCCAAACCATCGTCTGGCTATTGACCCTACTAAACGATGCCGAATCAGTAGCACCGCTCCGGCACATGTCACGCGATTCGAAATTGCCTCGTCCTGTGCGGCTCTCGGCCTCACTCGCGCTTGCAGGCATGGGCATAACACCAGAGATGATCGATAGCCACAGGCAGCCGCGCCTGTATGCTATCAGTTAGCCAAATACCATTATAATAGCATTCAGATTAAAAGCTGGATGAGGATTGAAACGACGTAAATGGCACGCTTGTCGTAGATGGGACGCCCATCTAAAGAGTTGCGGGTACTACTAAGCTACCCGCAATTTTGTTTTAACTTATAGATGATAGTACATCGGCTGAGGATTGCAAAGCATGATACGGATTGAGATTCCTCAAAGAGGGGTGATAGAGTTAGCACACGCCGTTTTTGATGCCAACGGCACCCTTGCGGTGGATGGAGTACTCATACCTGGAGTTGCTAAACATTTGAAAGAACTGACTGATCTTCTTTCTACCTACATACTGACGGCTGGCACACATGGCAACATAGCAGAGCTTGAACGTTCTTTAGGTATGCCATTGCAGATTATTCGCACCGGGGAGGACAAAGAGCGTTTCGTGCAGCAACTTGGACCCGACAGCGTGATTGCCTTTGGTAACGGCACAAACGATGCACCTATGCTGCGCCTGGCTGCTATTGGCGTGGCTGTGATGGCGGCAGAGGGGGTATCCATGGCGGCGCTGCAGGCTGCCGACGTGCTGGCTCACGGTCCGATTGACGCGATTGATCTCGTGCTGAACCCCAAACGCCTGATAGCTACTTTGAGGGGATGATTAGACGGCATAATGGAACAAATTGAACAACCCGTGGTAACCGCCTCTGAAACACCTGTCAAACAATCAAAGTTCGGCCTGCTGTATGTGTGTGTGGCCGTCTTCTTCTTCTCCACCAGCCCGATTTTCGTGCGCTGGTCAAGTCCGTTCAATTCGGTTGAAGTTGCTTTCTGGCGTTTAGCAATCGCCACCGCGCTGGTAGCGATCATGGGTCTGCTCACACATCAGCGCTTACTGCTAAAACGACGCGAACTCCCCCGTTTCCTATTTTATGGGTTGGTGACTGCGCTGCACTTTATTTTCTACATCGGCTCGCTCAGCTTCACCACCATCGCCCACTCGCTTGCGCTTGCCTACACCTCGCCCATCTTTGTCACGCTATTTTCAGCATTCATCTTGCACGAGCCACTTCCTGCCCGCAAGTACGTGGGTATCGCGGTTGCCATTATTGGTATCGCGATCATGGCTGGCTTCGAGCCACACTACACCACCTGCTCTCTCTCCGTCACCGGACATTGTATGGCACTCGGTGACGGGATGGCCCTCCTATCTGGTCTGTGCTTCGCCATCTACTCGGTCGCGGGGCGAGGTGAACGCGATCGCCATCCACTCTTCCGCTATACAACCAATGTCTATGGATTGGCTGCGCTGTGGCTGTTGCCGGTGACGCTCTATTTCGCGTTTGGTCACGCCTATCCATTGGGAGCGGTCGGCGCGGTTGTGGCTCTAGGGGTTTTCCCATTGGGCCTGGGGCATACACTGTATAATGCCGCGATACGTAAAGTGCATGCGACATATGCAAATTTGATTGCGACGCAGGAGGTGACGGGAGGGATTATCCTGGGTATTTTCCTGCTTGGGGAGATACCGTCGGTGACGGCGATTGTGGGGGTGGGGGTGACGCTGGTGGGGATTGCAGGGGTGTTGGTATGACTAGAATTTTTTATTTGTCCCCTCTCTTTTCGATCACATAAAAGATTGGGTAGAGTTGGGAGCTAAAGCCTTTACGCTTGAAGTACTTGAGGAACTCGAACAAAAGCCTGAACAGAGCCAGGCTGAATTTATGGATGACCTGAAAACACTTGAGCAACTGTGGCGTGGAAACCTCGATGCGTCAAAAAGAATACTGATTTGATAAGATCAGCCAATGCTCCATAAACGCGATTCATGCGGTAAATTGCACATGGCAATTTACCGCATGAATCGCGTTGTCTAGTGAATCTACGAGATAAACGGATCAACTACCCACCCCTCAGCGCACAACACCGCGTCCAACTCATCGCCCATCGCATCCTCCGCTAACCTCTCCGCCATTTCATCGGTCATCAGCACTGCCAATCCATACTCTTTCACCAACATACCCGAACGCAGCCCTTTCACAATCTCCCGTCTTGCCATCGCTTTATCAAAGGTCTGCTTACCACGTTCATCGCTTTTATAGCCGCGTTTGCCGATCAATTTGCGGGCTACGAGTGCGGGATAGCCTTCGACCACTATTCTATTAGCCTCGCTTGGCCTACACGGAAGTATGCTGATTTCTGATGTGAACAGGCGCGTTGCTCCCTGGAAGAACATCTTGCCGACGGGGACGCGGTGCAGCATCATAGGACTGATGGCTCCTGCGAGTGCATCGGTGGTGCGCAAGTGCTGTTTATCGCCGGGAGGTCGGTTTTCTTGATAGTTTTGTAAAGTTTGCTCGAAGGTTTGTTTGCTCATGGATGAGATGAGGTGCATATAGCCTTCCCAGGTTTCGGGCCAGCCGAGATTGGTGATGAGTTTGCGGGGTTGGCCGAAGGGGAAATCGAGGGCGGCGAGCCAGGGGCCTTCTGTGCGGAGAAAGGCTTCAAAGTCTTCGAATGTAGGAAGGCGGAGGCAGGTTTTGACGATCAGGGTAGTTTTCTCTAATTCACAGCAGGCGCAGGTGATGGGTTTTCTTCGGGAGGGTGCGGAGGTGAAGTCAAGGCCGTAGATGTTCATTTATAATTGGGCCATGACTCGTTTGCTGATGGCGCGCAGGGTGGAGTAGACGCCGGTGCCGGAGCAGGCGACGGCCTCGAAGCTGGGGACGCGGCGGCGGTTGAGATAGCGTTCGAGGACGTTCACGGGGAGCGCTGAAGGCATATCGCGTTTGTTCCACTGCATGACGAAGGGGAAGTTGCCCAGTTCTTTGCCCAGGCGGCGCAGGTTCATCTCGAGTTCGGTGATGCTCTGGACGTTTTCTTCGAACTTTTCGGCCTGCGAATCTACCACAAAGACGATGCCGTCCGCGCCGTTGAGGACGGCCAGGCGCGTGCGTTCGTAGAGAATCTGTCCTGGCACGGTGTAGAGGTGAAAGCGCGTGCGAAAGCCCTGCACTGTGCCCAGGTCTAGCGGGAGGAAGTCAAAAAATAGGGTGCGCTCGGTTTCCGTCGCGATACTGAGCATCTCGCCGCGCACCGATGGATTAATGCTCTTGAAGACGTATTGCAGGTTGGTGGTTTTCCCGCAATAGCCGATGCCGTAGTAGACGATCTTGCAGTGGATCTCGTGAGTAGCTATATTTATGAGCGCCAAGGGCCAGGTTCTCCTAATCGCGGAAAAGCAGATCTATGGTGTCCTCAACGGAGGAGTGGAATTGGATATTGAGTACCGAGGACTTCTGGCGCGTTGTATCGGCTTTCACACGCTCCAGAGTTCGGCTCAAATCATCCGAAGCTTTTTTTGAAAGCACTTTGACCAGGCCAATATGGGTGAGTTTATCGAAGACGATCACCAGTAGCCATTGATCTTCGATCATAGTCGTATAGATATTTTCATGCACGCCCTGCTGAAAAATGGTGCGGAAATCCTTCTCGCCCAGCAACTCGGCAACGTGACGCGAAGAGGAGAATGCGCCCGCCAGCAATGCGCCAAGCGATGTAGCTATATGCTTCGTACTCATACCCTGTGTTGTGATGACCTGGCCGCTCTTATCAAGCAACATGACGGAGGAGGCGCTGGTATCATTCATAAGTTTAAGTAAAGTATTGGAAATAAGAACAAGCTCACGATCTGAGACAATAAGATTGGTCAATTGTTCCATGTACGGTCGCCCTCTGTACACTTTTTCGTCTGGCTAAAATGTGATTTTTACGGATGCCCCTGCTACGTGATATCGAGTGCCTCAAGAATTTCATTACGGCTGGTTTTGGTCAGGTGTCGTACCCGGCCAATACTGGCGGCATTATCAAACAGCGTGACCATCAGCGCGAAATCGCCCATGGGTTCAACGCTCACCAGTCCATGCTCGTACTCGTTTAAGACCCCC
>VBHV01000200.1 GCA_005881995.1 Chloroflexota bacterium
TAGTAAGCCACGCACCTCCGACGGTTGTTGAAGCCGTCGCACTCCAGGAGAGTGTCCCACCGCCTGTATTCTTAATGGTAACGGTCTGAGGAGACGGATCAGGCTGCCCAATGATCCCGCTCGTATTGAACAGCGCGGGCGAGTTTGTCAGTATAGGCGTGGTAGGCTGGCCCATAATCAGCGTTACCGGCACAATCTGTGTTCCCGCGGTCGTACTGAAGATGAGCATACCGTTATACGTGCCTGGAAGAAGTCCGGTCACGTTAACGCTCACCTTTGGAGAGGAGGGGGTGATACCCTTTGTCGCGCTTATCGTCAGCCAGTGGCCGCCATTGGCAGTCATAACGGTGTCACTCCAATTCAAGGGAGCCGTGCAGCCCTGGTTTGCACCAACATTAATAGTCTTGGCACCTGGCGCTTGCTGCAAATAGACCGCCGTGAAGGTGAGTCCGCCTGGCATGATCTGGGCGGCGCACTGCGGCAGAATGGTTACACTCACATAGATAGTCTGCGGGCTATCCATGATGGCCTCAGTCCCCGAGTTCGAGAACGTGACCGAGCCGTAATACACGCCCGGCAAGGGCATACTGCTATTCACGCCGATGGTTACGGGCTGGCTGTTGCCCTTTGTGACCGTGCCGGACTGTGGCGATAACGTGAGCCAGTTAGAGCCATCCTGGGTTCCGCTGCTCGCACTCCAATTCAAGGGCCGCACGCCAGGATTACTGACCGTCACCACCTGCGGGGCAGAGCTGGCACTGCCATCAACACCTGTGAACGACAGTACAGCCGGAGTGAGTTGCAGCACGGCCTCGTGTCCGGGTTGTAATTGCGTGACCTGCATCTTTACAGACAGATTAACTTGCCCAGCGCTCGACGTGAAAATGACCTGCGCGTTATATGGCCCTACAGGCAGGGTAGACCGATCAACCGCCAGCGTTACCTGTATTTGCTGACCAACAGAAAATGTGCCACTTGCCGGGCTGAGCAGCAGCCAGGGTGCTGTGACCGTCGTCTGCCAGGTAATTTGCCCACCGCCAGCATTTGACATTGCAATCGTCTGCGAGCTATCGGTAGCCTGGTCTCCTGAGCCAAGATTAACATCAGAAGTTGAGAGTACCAGGTGCGGGGGACGCGATGAGAGACTGTTCCCCGTGACAAAAATAGAGAAACTGGCGATTTTGTGCAGGCGCGCGTCTTCGGCGTGAAGCATATGGGAACCTGCTGGCCAGGTGCCATCAATGATCACGGTATCGCTAAAGGAGCCGCTAGCGTCCGCCTTGATAATCGACACGCCGCCGGTATCAATAATGGGAATGCTGGTATCGCGTGTCAATCCCACGCGTGCACCGGGGCTAAAGTGCGAGCCGCGCAACGTAATCACTCCGCCAGGGGCAATGCTGGCAGGAGCAACCTGTAACGAAAGCACATTAAGCGCGGGCGGAGTCGACGAGCCGCGACCAAGAGAAACATAGATGCCGAATCCACCACCGAGCAACACCGCTATAATCACCAGAATTGTGAGCCAACTGGTTACACGCGTGAAAAGCGGAAGCTCCGTCTTTTTTTTAAAGACCCAATGCATTACGCCCTCATTATCAGAGGGTGTTAGCGGGGTCATAGGGGTCAGTGGCGATGGAGAAGAAACAGCATTGACAGAGAAAGGAGTATCAACAGGAGCAGGAGACCTTGATACCCTGGGAGTTTTATGCGTGACAAATTTTTGCCAGGTCGCCCGGCGCAGTGTATCATCCTCAAATTCCGCCTCGTCCAACCATTCCTGTAAACGTTCTGGCGCAATGCTCTCGTCTTCCGAGATAGCAGCCAGTGGCGGATTAGCCCTGGCGGTCCTGGCTGTTTGCGAACGATCTAAACGTTGTGTTTCATCCGCGTCACGCGTTGTTAAAGTGTAAAATGTAGGTGCTTTCAGCGAGGCCGGGCGATGATGCTTACGGGGTTTTCTCAGGGTAACGGTTGCATCTTTATCATTGAAGGATTGTGCCTGTACAGAAACGGACCGGCCACAGTTTGCGCAATAACTGGCGGTCCAGGGAACTGGTTCTCCACATTGTGGGCAACGTATCACTCGCATGGCCTACTTCCTTATTGAGTATGACGCGTTTCTTCCCATTGAAAGTGTACAAAAAGTAGAGGGGCTTTGTCAATGCCTGTCAAGTTGGTTCAAATACTGCGTGTGGATTACTATCCATATTCACTGCCGCCAGAAAATCTTGCAAAAAAGCGCGGCAATCATAGTGATGCTCCACATGCCATAAAGCAATGGCAAATGAGGTTCTGGCGGCCCACCAGAAGATACGTTCGATCAAGTTGTCATCTATTTGTAGGCCATACATCTGAAAAAAGAGAGGCCATTGGTCTTTTGAGACATACCACCAGAGCAATAGCCCTACGTCTCGCAGGGGGTCGGAAAGTTGTATATCGTCCCAGTCTACCATCAAGAGCCTGTCAGCAAAGAGCAGCATATTTTTGGTGTTGGGATCGGGGTGAACAGGCACGAGTGGCACCGGGTGAAGAGGCTGAAGGTGATTGGCCTGGCTTTTGAGTTTTTCAAGGGCTGATGTAATTTCGGGCGTATGTAGCTCACCGGCCTGAAGCGTGTGAAATTGCTTTTCTAAAGTTGCCAGGTCTTGCGCGATGTGTTCCTGGTAGCTGGTTATGGTGTTTGCGGCTAGCAATGATGTAAGAGGCTGGTCGTGATGGTAGCGTCTCGTGAATGCTGCGAGTGCGGGGAGATGAGATGCGAACCAGCGCCAATCGGGGTAGCTGCCTGCGATGTATTCCTGTATTATATATGGCTGATCAGCAGCTCTGCCACTTGCGAGTACTCGCGGGGCAACTCCGATTTCGCCCAGCCGTTGCAGTGCGGCGATGGGGACGTCAGATTTGATGAATACGCTTTGTTGGCTGTGATGGGCAACAAAACTGGCTTTCTGCTGCCCATCCTTTGGTTTGACGATGGTCCAACCGGTTGTATGAAAATGAGAGTGAAGGATGGACCTGATTTCGTCGTCCATAATTAAGAGTTATCCTCTACGGCGGGCGGCGCAAGCGTCCCTCATAAGCGTCAAGTTAACGCATCAGGCTGGCCACCTGTGTAGGGACAATGGGTGGTGTGGGGCGGATGCGGGGGCCTTGTGCTTGTCCTGCGTGCCTGGGGCTCGCTTCCCCCACCCAGGACAAGCACAAGGCCCCCGCCCTTCCACTCTGCCACCCCTTGTCCCTACGACAAACTCAACGATTGTTCTTGACCCTAACTTGACGCCTATGCGGGCGGTGCAAGCGCCCCTTCCCCGCTCAGCACCTCTCCCGCCCCTACAGTAGGGAATGATGATTACCATTTGTCCCAATGGAGGATCGATTCTAATGGGATGCGCGCGCCGGG
>VBHV01000201.1:0-3788 GCA_005881995.1 Chloroflexota bacterium
AACGAACTGGTGCCAGTCCTGCAGGAGGCGTTCCTCGCGCGCACGACTGACGAATGGCTGCCAGAGCTGCGTGCTGTGGGCATCCCCTGCGGCCCTATCAATAGTGTGAGCCAGATTTTCAACGACCCGCATATCCAGGCACGCGGCTATGTCTGGGAATGCGACCATCCAAAGGCAGGAAAAATCAAGCTGGCGGGGTCTCCTATGCATTTTTCGGAGACCCCGACCAGGCTGTACAAGGCGCCTCCGTTGCTGGGTGAGGATGATGAGAAGGTGTGACAGCGTAGCATATCACCGCATTTCATGCAGCCCGAAAGAATAGGAAAACAGGGAGAGCAATAGGCCAATAGGATGCCAGGTTCGGTTCTATACTGTAGAGGATAATAGCCTTTTTGCACCGATTAGAACATGGAACAGGGCGAAAGAAGGTATGAGGACGCGATAAATCGCGACCCTACGGTTGGTTTACAGCTACGAGAAATTCCTGTATACTAGCCGAGACGATTTTACGCCTTTTTGGTAGGTCTGGAGGAAGATACGCTGTGAAAATTACCTGTAAGCAACAAGATTTGAGCCGGGGACTCTCAGCCGTGAGCCACGCGGTCTCAAGTCGTAGTACGCTGCCTATTCTCTCAAATATTTTGCTGGCTACCGATCATGATCGTTTGAAGCTCTCTGCAACCAACCTGGAGATTGGTATCAACTGCTGGGTAGACGCACAGATTCATGAAGAGGGAAGCACTACGGTTCCCGCGAAACTGCTTACCGACCTGGTGAGCAGATTGCCCCAGGCGCCTGTTGACCTGAAGGTGGCAGAAGATTCGCACACGCTCAACGTCAAGGGTCAGGGCAGCAACGCCAATATTAAGGGCATGGATGCCTCTGAATTTCCGCTCATTCCCAGCGCCGAAGGTGGCGAGCCTCCCGTCTCGCTGGATGCGGTGATGCTGAAAGAGATGATTGAGGAAGTGGCCTTCGCCGCCGCCGATGATGACTCGCGGCCAGTACTGACGGGGGTGCTGGTGCAGGTGAGCGACGAGCGGCTGACCTTCGCCGCCGCCGATGCCTTCCGCCTGGCGGTGCGTGTGGCGCCCTTACCCGGCGATGATCACCCACGCGGCGATATTCTTATTCCGGCGCGCACGCTGACGGAGCTGGCGCGCATCCTGCCTGCCGAGGGGCCGGTTGAGATGATCGTCACGCCTAATCGCAGCCAGGTATTGTTCCACTCGCCGAATCTCGACCTGGTGTCGCGCCTGATCGAAGGCACCTTCCCGAATTTCCGCCAGATTATTCCCAAAGAGCATACAACGCGCGCGGTGGTAGAAACCAAAACATTCGCGGAGGCCGCCAAACGCGCCGAGTTGTTTGCGCGTGACAGTTCTAATATCACTCGCGTCAAGATCAATCCTGGCGCCAATGATGGCCTGGAGCCTGGCTTTGTAACGGTTGAGGCAACGGCAGAGGACCTGGGTGATAACACGAGCGTCATCAATGCTGCCGTCGACGGGCCTGAACTGCAGATCATTTTTAACGTCAAGTATCTCTCGGATGTGCTGGCGGTCATCGGTACGCCAGAAGTCGCGCTTGAGGCCAACTCATCCACCAAGCCAGGGGTGATTCGACCGGTTGGCGCTGACGATTATACCTATGTGATTATGCCGATGCATATCAATCGTTAGAGGGTGCAGGGCAGGGGCAAGCCCAGCCCGTACCCTATACGGGTCGGCATCGTGCTTCGTCTAGGGTACGGGCTGGGCTTGCCCCCGCCCTGGCGATCTGGCTTTATTGCCTATTCACTCGGACACAACACATGTACCTTTCTCACCTCGTATTGCATGACTTCCGCAACTTCAAGCAGCTTGATTTACCCCTGGGACGCGGCCTCTCGCTTTTTTATGGCGAGAACGCCCAGGGCAAGACGAACCTGCTTGAAGCTGTCGCTATGCTCGCCACCTCCAACTCCTTCCATGCCACCTCTGACCGTGAAGTGGTCAACTGGTACGCGCCGGACCGTATTGCGCGCATGACTGCCGAAGTCGAGCGCAGCGAGAACGAGGTCAAAATCGAGATAGTCATCATCGACTCCACCCCCTCCAATTCGTCTGTAGGGGCGCAATATATGGCGCCCAATTCCCCGGAAAGACAGCGCAAACGCATCAAGATCAATAGCGTGCCAAAGAAGGCGGTTGATTTGATCGGGCAGGTGACGATAGTGCTGTTCGCGCCAACTGATTTACGCCTGGTCGATGGCTCTCCTGAAGACCGGCGGCGTTTTCTTGATCGCGCGCTTTGCCAGATACGTCCCCACTATTGCCAGGCGTTGATGAGGTATCGCAAGGTGATTACGCAGCGTTCGGCCTTGCTCAAACGCATTCGCGATCACCAGGAGGACCCGCGCTCGATGGAATATCTGGATGAGAAATTGACCGAGTGGGCCAATCTGATCATCTATGAACGCAGGCGTATGGTAGACGCGCTCAACCAGCATGTTGATGCGCTGCAAGGAATTATCAGCGGTGGGCGCGAACACCTGCAGATTGTGTATCGCCCTTCATTCTCCGTCGACGCCAACTGGAATACTATGGAGGCGCTTGAACATTACCGCCAGCAACTGCGCGACGTGTGGCGCAAGGAGATGAACCAGGGAGTATGCCTGTTAGGCCCACACCGCGATGACCTGGAATTTGTGGTGAATGATGTCAATATGCTGACGTACGGTTCGCGGGGTCAACAGCGCACGGCGGCCCTCTCTGCCAAATTCGCAGAACTGGCCTTTATGCGCGCGGCCACCAGCGAGGAACCGATCCTGCTGCTGGATGATGTGTTCAGCGAACTGGACGCTTCACGGCGCGAATACCTGCTGCGCCAGGTGCTTGAGCGTGAGCAGACCTTGATTACGGCCACAGATTATAGCAGTTTTCCAGAGGAGATTCTGGCGCAGGCGCACCGTTATGAAGTCATTGCGGGAGAAATTAATCACACCCACTTCTGATCCAGTTCGCTCCATGTTCCCTGTATGGATGCCACGTCACCGGCATCTGGTAAGCTAGCCCCATAGCGTACTCTGGTGTAGGCTTCGGTAATCACTTCCAATTGCGGCTCCACTATGGGCGCTTTTTCGTCCAGGCGCTGCCGCAATTCGTTGGGAGTCTCATCCTTCTTGCGCGCATACCCGCGCGCGGTGGCTTTCTTCAGAAACGCACGATAGATTTCGCGAATGTTTCGCGCCGCAGGGTCGCCGCGAATTTCTGCCGGTATGACCATCGATTCTTCCTTCCCTACCCGCTGGGGGAAGAAGCGTCCAAAGAACGCGCGCAAGAGCGATTTTACCTGATCCCAGAAGAGCGTCCATGACCACAGGCTTTCGTGGATATCTTCTTTCTGCAGATTTTTGGCGATGCGGGTACGTTTTCGCCGTCGCAACAAGCGCCGGATAATCAGGATCATCAGTAGGATGAACAATACCGCCAATACAGCGCTGACATAGGGGAAAATTGATTGCACAAACGCTACCGCAGGTGGGATCTGAAGCTTCGTTTTGGAAGGAGGAGGAGCCAGATTACGAATGGTTTGAGGGTGCTCGCTAGGATGTATCAAGGAGATCAGCCAGAAGATGGGAGTGACAATTAAGACCATGATCCAGGCCAGCGCCCCCGTCAACCAGCCGTAGATAATGCCGATGAAAGACAATCCTTGTTCTACGTTGGCTAAAAACGCGGGGCTGGCGAAAAGGCCCACTGCTACGGTTATGAGTAATAATACCAGGCCAAGCGATGCAATGATGG
>VBHV01000201.1:3861-5441 GCA_005881995.1 Chloroflexota bacterium
CAGCAGCAGCAGGCTTACGTCATCAGTAGACGAGGTCTTATAGCTTTCTAAAGAGGCTCGCAAGAGAATAACGGCGAGGATCAGGCCTGAGCATATACATAACACACGAAAGACATCAGAAGGCTCGACCACCCGGCTGGAAAGGCGCAGGCCGCGCCAGCATAAATAGGCCGAAAGCCCGCTAATAAAGAGCGCCTGGTAGAAATGGGTGTTGATGAACAAGATATCACTGACGAGTGTACTTAACCACCTGAGGTCGAATATGGGCATGGTTTGTGCATATACCTGCAGCCAGATAATGAACAGGCAGAACGCGCCCATTATCACGAAGAGAAGAGAAGCACCAGGTATTGAGGTTTTAACATGCCCTTCTTCTTCGTTTCCAGGGCGACCGCCAGGGTCGCCCGTACCATATACGGAGGTTCCAGGGCGATCGCTTCCATCACGTCTATCAGCGTAATGGAGGAGCCATTGGGAACCAACAATGAAGACAAAGGGGGCCCACAACGGCAATAACGGCATAGAAGACCCCAGCAGGAGGGCGCTTGCCAGGCCAATCAGCACGACATCTACCCAGCACGCCTCCATTGCTCCCAGTAAGGTGGGCAACAGAAATTCACCCAGGCTACTGACGGGGGTATCCTGGGGAACCAGCACGCGCCGTGCCAGCCATTGCGATGCTGTCAGAATGCTGCCTTGCTTTTCTGGCGGTGGTGATGGTGAGGGATCCATGCCAGACAACTTCCTTCTACTGGTACTCATCCTAAGTAGTTCACCAGGATCATACCATATTTCCGCTTGCCGTGATGGAACAGGTATTTCCTTGAATATACACCTCTCAGGTTCTCCATTCTTTACCAGGAAGCAGGAGAGTCCGAGAAAGAACTGATACGCAAGGAGATATAAAGAGCATGAGCCAGCAGAACCCACCCATTGAGCCGAATCTCAGGCTCAGTCTCAACGACCTGGCGGTGCTGCGCAGTGTGATCTGCGGCTACCTGGCCTATGTGCGCAGGACGGTTCTCCCCGCGCAGCAACCACGTGTGCAACTGCATCTATTAGATAGCCTGTACCAGCGACTGAGCGGCATTCCGCCCAACGCGCTGGAAGTGCAGATTCCCTTATATGTGCCTGAAATCCGCGCCCTGGAGAGCGCGCTGTTGGGATTCGCTGCGTTTGTACGGCAAAAGGTCCCACCATCGAAGGATCGCGATGAGACCTTGCAGGATTTAGAGCGTTTCCGCCAGCAACTGGTAGCAATGCTGCCTAAGGAGTGAGCCGCGCCAGGTCGCGCGGAAAGGTTGTAGCCAGGCGTATGTTGGGCCGTAGCGGAACGCTTCCAGGTAGGTCTCAAATGGCTCAACCGGCAGGTGCGCCTTTTCGAGAGCCGCCAGGTAGTCCGCGTACCGGTGCAGTCGCTGGCCGCCCGTCACTAGCTCGGTACTCCTGAACAGCAGGTCAAAGGAGTTTGAAAACTCCGGCCTGGCCGGGTCGGGATGCGTATAGAATGGACGTTTGCGCATGGGAAAGCCCGTCACGAACAGGAAATCGCTGCCAAACTCCTGCTGCGCCCACTCGCC
>VBHV01000202.1 GCA_005881995.1 Chloroflexota bacterium
CCTGCACTGCTTGCGCGGCAGGCTGCGGCACTTGATGATTTGAGCGGAGGGCGTATGATTCTGGGAGTGGGCGCAGGCTGGCAGGAACGCGAACACCAGCTTTTCGGTTTTGACCTGGGAGATATACCAACGCGCATGGCTCGCCTGGAAGAGGGGCTGGAAGTGATTACGCGCCTGCTCAAAAGCGATGAGCCTGTAACGTTTGAGGGTCGTTTCTTTCAGTTGCGCGGGGCAACGCTCCTGCCGCGTCCTCAACGCCCTGGAGGGCCGAGCATTCTGCTGGGCGGCAACGGGGTCAAGCGCACATTACCGCTCGTTGCACGCTACGCCGATATCTGGAATGTGCTCTCCCTTACGCCGGAGGGGTTCCGCGAGCGTTCGGCCTTGCTCGATACCCTGTTGAAGGCCGCTGGACGCGAACCTGCTGAGGTCAGGCGCACTATGATGTTGGCCATGTTTTTTGGACGCGATATGGACGAAGTTGATCGGCGGCTGAGTTGGCGTCACGATAGATCGGAATTTGCTAACAAACCCCTTGACGAAGCGATTGAAGCCATACGCGCTGGCGGATGGGCCTTAGTTGGTACGCCCGGTATGATTATTGAGCAGATACAGAGTTACGCCGGCGCCGGGGTTGAGGAGTTGATGCTGCAATGGTTCGATATGGACGATATTGATGGGTTACGTGCATTCGCGGAAAGCGTCCTTCCTCGATTGTAGGAAGTTAAATCGCATCCGGTTCAATTCGTAGACAGGGATGACCTTTTTCGACTATAATATAGAAGAATTAGCGGATAGATATGTATGTAAGGAGACAAGGTGAATGATTCGAGCGCTGTTTCGATTGCTATTTCTCGGTGTCGTGGTTGTGATCGTTCTTGCCTTGTTTGCCCCGCGTTATCTTGAACAGGCGGGCAACTCCCTGATAAGCGCATTTAATAATTCGGCTGCAACCGGGCTGGCACAGTACATTCCCGCAAATGTTAATGATAGTAATAGCCACCTGCAACTCTCCATACAAGGGCTGCCTGTGAACACAAAATACGAGGTGACGCTGGATCCCGGTAAGTGCAATGGTTCTCCTAATCAGGATATTGGCCCTATTACCTCGAATGCTAACGGCAGCGTGGCGGGTGAGTTTAAATTTGGCACCCTCAATACCGCCCAAACCTGGTTTGTGGATTTACATCAGGGTCCCACCACTAGTGGGACAACCGTAGCATGCGGGCAGTTAGTAATCAACAAGGACAGCGCGTCTCAGTCGAGCGATACCACTACGCTGAGTACCAACGGCGATACTTTTTCCGTCAGCCTTAACCCCAATTCAAATGGCAGCGGACAGCAAACTGGTTCAAATACCGATAATGAGAACAACGAGCCACCTACTACCAGTTCGACTCCCACTACGCCAAAGGGCTTTCCAAATACGGGCGTCAATCCAGGGGGGAAGAATAGCTACGACAATACTACGTATCCCCGAAAATTTTAATGGAGGTGGAGAAGGGGAGGGTGATGGTGTTCTTTCAGAATGGAAGCCAGGTGAACAGGACGCGGGCGACCGCGAGGGTCGCCCTGGCAATCCCTACTTTGTTTTTGGGAGTTTGTTCATGGTTCTCAGGCAACGGGTGCAGATCTTTACGTTGCGTGTGACGCCGTTAATTTCAAGACGACGTTTGTGTACATTGAGTACGAAGCGGCGCCTCGTGCGCTTCTGTGAGAAATTCGAATGATTACCGTGCAGTGGCTTCCGTTCACATATTTCACAACGTCCTGACATTTTCTATTATCCTCTCTATTCCAGGTTTTCCAGGGCTGTGGCTCTGCCCCGCCCTGGGCGCTTTCCCTTGATTATCCTTGCTGATTTTGCTATACTGCAAATGTTTCTCAGACCAATAGCCACACAACCTGTGGTGATACACGAGACACCATTGTGCATGCCATGCGAGTATATCATGACATCACTTGTTTTGGCAATAGCAAAGAGAAAAAAAGAAGTTATGCGCATGCCACGAACACCTGCTATCCAGCCACAACATGGGTCGCGTCCCCTGGGTAAGATCGAAGTCCTGCCCAACGCTATACACACCATTGCTGTGCAGGCCATCAGCGAATGCTACGGCGTCGTCGGCATCACTGCTCCACGCTTGCATAATGGGCAGCCGATCATGCTGGAGCCAGGGCACCTCAACCAGGGAGTACAGCTACGCATCGTCAATGATCAAATCATTCTCGATGTGTATGTGGCGCTAGAATACGGGCTGCGCATCTCAGAGATCGCGCAAAATATCATGAGCAGTGTCAAATTCTCGATTGAAAAGATGCTGGGCGTTCCTGTTGCGCACGTCAACGTAAACGTTCAAGGATTGAGCCATAGCGTAGGAGCCGATTGATTGCGCCCGCATAACCTATGGCGCCAATCCATCTTGCCATCAGCCAGACGCGCTGCGCACTCATACACAACGCAAGGAGAAGGATTAATTTCCACGATGCAGGAACCACTACCACGCGTCACTACTTCCGTAGGACACCAGCGACAACGACGCATCAGCGTCTTTGATGGGCAAGACCTGAAGAAAGCCATGATGGCGGGCGCTGCATGGTTAGTCGAACACCGCGACGCCATCAACGCGCTCAATGTCTTCCCTGTGCCCGATGGTGATACCGGCTCTAACATGTCGGCAACCATGCAAGCTGCAATTCGTGACATCGTCCAGAGCGAAGACACCTCGGCTGGCATCATCTCCGCCAAATTATCGCGCGGCGCATTGCTGGGGGCACGTGGCAATTCCGGGGTCATTCTCTCGCAGATACTACGCGGGCTGGCCCAGGGCCTTGATAAGAAACAAACCTTTACCGCGCACGACCTGGCCGTGGCTCTGCAGGCCGCGCACCAGCTCGCTTATCGCGCCGTTCTCAAACCTGTCGAGGGCACCATCCTTACCGTCATCCGCGAGACGGCTGAAGCCGCGCAGATCAGCGCAGGTCGAGGAGATGACCTGGTGAGCCTCGTACAGGACATCGTGATGGCCGCGCGTCAATCCGTTGCTCGCACTCCCGACCTTCTTCCTACGCTCAAGCAGGCGGGCGTCGTCGATGCAGGCGGACAGGGATTGTGTACCATCCTGGAAGGAGTCTGGCGCTACGTGCGTGGTGAGGCAGTGCAGGGAGCAGCCCCGGTGGTCACAGCAGCTACAATGGGTATCGCGCGGGCGGGGGAACCCACCGTCAAAAAGGGGCGCGTCACCATTGAAGAGGAATTTGGGTACGAAGTCGTTTTCCTGCTGCGTGGGGAGCATCTCGACGTTGAGGCCATTCGCCAACGCATTATCGACATGGGCGGCGTCTCCACCGTTGTAGCGGGCGATGAGAAAATGCTCAAAGTCCACACCCACACAGAATCACCCGGCAAAATTCTTGATTACGGTGTTAGCCTGGGCAGCCTGCTCGATATCAATATAGAGAACCTCCAGGAACAAAGCCTCACCTACGCCGCGGAGAGCGAGGCAGAACACGCGCAA
>VBHV01000114.1 GCA_005881995.1 Chloroflexota bacterium
TAGTATAGTATATAGTAGCAAATAATTCTAAGAGCGTTTGGTGTTGCTTTAGCACGGCTTTTCTGGGAGTTTTATGGTTATTTTTGCTAGGACGCCTGGATGGGCTTTCTGGGCTGTTTCCCTACGACCCATGATGAATAGCGTATTCAATCTCAACCTGGTGGTCATAATAATAACTAAGCGCGTCATAGACCTGTGCAAGGGTGAGACGATGAATACTGGCGATTTCTTCGGGGTCTTTGCCAGATTGAAAGAGCAGGATGATATGACGCACACCTGTACGAGTTCCTTCAACAATCGGCTCTCCACCATAGATAGCGGTATCACGAATAATATAGGGATGCGCGGTGCGTTCAATGCTCATCGTCATAGACCCTTTCTTCATCTATGTGTAGTGTAATCGCAAATTTTCAGATCGTCAATGGGAATTTTGTTTTCCGAAGAGATCGAGACATTTCATTGTTTACTTGCCAATTCACGAAATATTCACAATAAGGCAGAACTGTGAAATCGCGTCATCAAGCTTCAGAGGCTGCTTTAAGCATAGTAGTGACGGTTGAGTCTAAACGAATTTTCATCAAAAGCTTGACAACGGGACAAATGCAAGGTATTATAATCGCAACGAAAGGAGGTGGTGTGTAATGGACCAACGTAGTCGCTGCACAGGCAGCGTGGTAGTTTCCCACACCTTCCAGATGAGAGGTGACCGGCGCTAGCCGGTTAATCATCGCTGGTAGGTGCATTTAATAATCCCTACCTGTGCGGCGTTCCCCAGAGCGATGGCGATCATAGACCTGCCGTTGCTCTGGGGTTTTTATCCACAGTATCGCACTTACTCAGTCTGTCTGTTTTTCACCGCGTCGGCGGGTTAATGCCTATCTCTATACTACCGGCAAAACCACCTGGGCCAATCTTCTAATCGGGCCTATTTAAGACAGATTGGTTCACTTCTTCTAAATACCGATTCTCTAATTTGAGATAAGAATGGATAGTATGTTACGGAGCGCGCTCGATATCGAAGCGCTTGCGCGTCACCTGGATACTCAGTATTTTGGTTGTGGAGATCGGTTACTGTATTTACCAACAGTGAACTCGACAAACACGTTGGCAATGCAACTGGCCCAAGAGCGGCCAGAAGAAGGGTTGGTGGTACTTACTGATAATCAAACTGCCGGAAAGGGCAGGCAGGGCCGTCGTTGGGTAGATGTGCCGGGATGCAATGTGCTTTCATCCATAGTGCTCCTGCCAGGGTTTCCGCCGCATTTGCTTGTCATGATCGCCTCGCTCGCTGTCGTTGACGCAATCGCCGCAACCTGTTCGGTGACGGCAACTATCAAATGGCCTAATGATGTTCTTATCGGAGATCACAAAGTTGCTGGCATTTTGATTGAGACCAGCCATGATCTTACAGGGCGCCTGATAGCCGTCATCGGTATCGGTATCAATGTCAACGGGCGTATTGAGGAGGTAACTGAGCACCTGGCGGAACAAGCTCCCTTTGTCGCCCGTGCAACAACACTTGAGACGGTCTGTGGGCATACCGTTCAACGCGAAGCATTGATTGCCCACCTGTTGCAGCGTATCGAAAAAGACTATCTCGCGCTACAACAAGAGGCCGCAGGTGATCTGCCGGGAACAACACCTGCCTCTCGGTTGATTCGAGAGCAATGGCGAGGCCAACTATCAACTCTAGGACGCGCTATTACAGTGCGTCAGGGGAAATCAATAATCAGCGGGGTTGCTGAAGACGTGGATGGCAACGGAGAGCTGTTACTCCGGCGCCATTCAGGTGAATTAGTGAACATTACCTGGGGGAGCGTGGAGTATCCTGCCGGGTAAACACCTATCGATTAAGATAGGTAAGGTTATGGAAGCCTGGTAGGATAAAGGAACCTATCAGACAAAGAAGGGAAGCAGAGATGGAAACACAATTCCTGACGGACGACGGACGACAACGCGCACTTACTCAGCTGGAGTTTCTGCGTACAGTCAAGCGCGCCGAGGTTGCCCAGTACCTTCATGAGGCGAAGGAATCGGGGGATGTCATCGATAATGCCGCCTATGAAGACGCAAAGAACGAGCAAGCACGCCTCGAAGGGCGTATTTTGGAACTGGAGCGGTTGCTTGCAACGGCCAAGCCCATTAGCAAGCTACTGACCGACGAGGTTTCTCTGGGTTCTATTGCGCACCTGCGCACTCCTGATGCACGAGAGTACCACTATACCATCGTTGGCGCATTTGAAGCTAAACCGACGGCAGGACTGATCTCCAATGAGTCTCCGGTGGGTAAAGCGCTGCTGGGCCACAAGGTAGGCGATCTGGTGATTGTCTCTACGCCTGGCGGTGTGAAAGAATATACCATCTACGAGATCGAGTAACCCTTCCCAGGCAGTAACAGCAACCAATCGACCTGTGGCTTTGAGAGGCCACAGGTCTTTTTTTGTGTGCGCTAATAAAGCGATGACAAAAGCGAGAAAACGATGTTACAATGGTTTGCACAAATTTGTAGAAGAAAGAGGCACTTTATGACAGACGAACGAGCCGTGCGTTTACAACGGCTGCATATATTACGCGAAAAGGGCATCAACCCCTATCCCAACCGTGTGGAGCGCACCCACACCATCACCGAGGTCCTGCAACACTTTGACGAATCGCAGGGAGAAACAGGCGACTACATACTGACCGGGCGAATTCGCCTTCTGCGTGAAATGGGCAGGGCAGCCTTTGCCCAGATCGAAGATGGCACGGGGCGTATCCAGGTCTACTTCCGCATCAACGATCTTGGGGAAGAGGCGTACAAGACCGTCAAGCTGCTCGATCTTGGTGACTTTATACAGGTACGCGGCTTTCTTTTCAGGACGCGTACGGGAGAGCCTACTCTACACGCTCGAGCGTTTCACATACTCGCAAAGGGGCTGCGTCCCCTGCCGGAGAAGTATCACGGACTGGAAGATGTAGAGACTCGCCAGCGCAAGCGCTACCTGGACTTGATCGCCAATGGAGACGAGGCGCGCAACATCTTCATGATTCGCAGCCGCACTATCAGCGCCATGCGCCGTTACCTGGACGAACACGGCTTCATCGAAGTCGAGACGCCCATCCTGCAACCGCTCTATGGAGGCGCAACCGCACGCCCATTTATCACGCATCATAATACGCTTGACCGCGATTTCTACCTGCGTATCGCGGTTGAACTCTACCTCAAGCGTTTGATCGTGGGCGGGTTTGAACGGGTCTACGAAATTGGGCGTGATTTCCGCAATGAGGGCATAGACCGCACCCACAATCCCGAATTTACGATGATGGAGTGCTATCAAGCCTACGCCGATTACAACGACATTATGGTGTTGGTCGAGGAAATGGTCAGTTTTATTGCCCAGCAGGTGAAAGGCTCGCCACGCATCACCTACCAGGGGACCGAGATTGATCTGACCCCTCCCTGGCCACGTATCCGCTTGCTGGATGCCATCGCAGAGTTTACCGGCATCGATGTTGAGCGTTTCCCTGACAAGGAGAGCCTCGCGGCTGAGATGCGCGCCCACGGCTACGAAGCCGATCCAAAGCTCGGTCGTGGTCGCCTGATCGATGATCTCAAGGGCGCGATGTTCCGCAAGGGCATTCCTGCGCTGAAGCAGGCCTTGTTCCTGACGGATTACCCTATCGATGTCTCGCCCCTGGCGAAGCAGCATACCGAGGTACCGGGGCTGACGGACCGCTTCCAGCCCTTTGTGGGTGGCCTGGAACTCGGCAACGCTTTCACGGAGTTGAACGACCCGCTCGATCAACGCGCCCGCTTTGAAGACCAGATGCGCCAGCGCACCCAGGGCGATGAAGAAGCCCAGGTACTCGACGAAGATTTCCTGGAGGCGCTTGAAATTGGCATGCCACCCACCGGCGGCCTGGGCATCGGTGTTGATCGCCTGGTAATGCTGATGGCCGATCAAGAGTCTATCCGCGATGTGATCCTCTTCCCGGCGATGCGCAAGACGGCGGAAGAACAGTAAGCGGAGGCAACGAACCGCTTCGCCGAGCAACTGCTTCCGCCAGAGCAGGGAAAAGTGGCCCTGGAGGATGCGCTGCTGATCCTGAATCGGCAATTCGACGCACAGGAACGTTTACACTGGCAAGTAACTGCCCCTTAAAGTGGGACACAGGAGCATTAGATGAAGAAGAAACTAACGGGCATTGTTACCCATGTTATGGTTGGAAACGATAAACGCACGCTCGAAACTTATAGAGTACCCAGGGTGCAGGTTACGTTCGAGGGATTTGTGGGAGACCAGCACGCGGGCTTAACGCGCTTATCAGATGTGCGAGTGCCGCATTATCCACGCAGAACCATCATCCGCAATACGCGCCAGGTTTCCATGCTCTCTCTGGAGGAGATGGCGGATATCGCGGCGGCGCTGCAATTGCCCGAAGTCCTGCCCCAGTGGTTAGGGGGAAATCTAGCGTTTCAGGGCATACCAGATTTAACGATGCTTCCGCCCTCGACGCGCATCTTTTTTCCTGACGATGCAGTGATTGTGGTCGATGTTGAAAATATGCCTTGCACCGGGCCTGGTGAATTAATTCAACTGAAGTATCCGGATATTCCTAAGCAGGTGCAGTCTTTCCCGAAAGCTGCGATGCATAAACGCGGGCTGGTGGGGTGGGTGGAACGACCTGGATACATCAACGAAGGCGATGAGGTCTGGCTGTTGCTGCCGACGCCTGTTACCTACAGCTACTGAGAACGCCCAAAAATGCTTGACAATAGCCCATGCTAATGCTATAGTTGCTCTTGTCAGCAAGGGCGCTTAGCTCAGTGGGAGAGCGCTTCGTTCACACGTGCGCCGTATGAGGCGTGCAGTTCGCAGTCACGACAGAACGTGATACCACTGGTGTCAAAAGTGGATAAAGCGGCGACTTACCTAGAGGGGAAACCCAAAGGGGACAATAGCATGTCGCTACAAAGGCGGAAAGGCATAGGTACCTAATCCTTGTCCGTCAGCTAAGCTGTATATGGTTAAGCCTGCATTGGTTGAACCCCATCCGAGCGATCTAGCGAAGGTTCTACGCCATCACGGTACTATAGGGCGTATGCGACGTTTCGGTACAAACGGTGTGAGTGTGCCGAAAGACACCACGTCGCAGCGATGCCGCATTGGGCGGTAACCGGAGAGTGGGGAACCTAAGTACAGCGCGAGCGAATTGCATGAGACTACGGGATCACCTAACCCGCGAGAGCGGTACGGTGACAGAGCACCCATAGTACCTAGTAGGAACGCCTATACAAAGCGGGACGAAAGGGAAGGGGTGTAGAAGGTACCACCGCCGGTCTATCAAGGTTGCGATGGATGTCGCACAAGACCAAGGGTAGACTGTCGGCTAGGAAGCCCTAGCGACTGTAGGTTTGTAAGGAGGGATTTGTAGAGCGTTAGTCAGAAACATCAGGAGGAACAATTCTGACGTAGAAGATCAATAGGAGACCCACATGCAGGATGCGGGTAACTTGAAATGTCTGGAAAGATTAGAAGTTATCCGTAAGCTCAACGGCGAAAACCGTGAGTGGGTTAACGACGATCTTTACAGACTGATGCTCAGGAAGGACATGTATGTCCTGGCGTATGAGCGTCTGAAATCCATACCAGGGAACATGACCCCTGGAACGGACGACGAAACGCTAGACGGGTTCTCTGAGGAAGAAATCGACAAGATCATCGAACAGATGAGAAACGAGAGCTACCGATGTAAGCCCGTTCGTGAGTCGTTCATCCCAAAGGCAAATGGGAAACTCAGGAGATTGGGTATACCCTGCCCCAGGGACAAGATTGTACAGGAGGTAGTGCGAATAATCCTGGAGGCGGTCTACGACTCGCCTCACGGCGCGTACTTCTCCGATTGCAGTCACGGTTTCAGGCGTTCCAAATCCTGTCACAGTGCGGTGAGGGAAATCCAGAAAAAGTGGTCAGGCATGATCTGGCTCATAGAGGGCGATATAAAGTCCTGCTTCGACGACATTGACCACCACAAGCTGGTCGATGTCCTGAGAAAGAAGATCAAAGATGAACGGTTTCTATCGCTCATCTGGAAATTCTTAAAGGTGGGATACCTAGACCTCGAACGAGCAAGGCATGACTCACTGGCTGGAACCCCACAGGGAGGCATAGCAAGCCCAATACTCAGCAACATCTATCTGAACGAGCTTGACGAATTCGTGGAGCAAATACGGATAGATCTAGAGCAAGGCAAGGAACGCAGACCCAATCTTGAGTACAAACGTATTGAAGCCCGACGGTACAAGCTGGCGAAAGCTGGTAAGGCCGACACCAGGGAGTTCAAGAGGTTGGGAAAGCAAATGCGGAGTCTCCCATCGCTGGACACACACGACCCGAACTTTGTCAGAGTTAGGTATGTGCGCTACGCCGACGACTGGCTAATCGGGGTGATCGGAAGTCATGAACTGGCGAGGGAAATCAAAGACAGGGTTGGTGAGTTCCTAAAGAACGAATTAGCCCTGACTCTAAGCCAAGAGAAGACCAAAATCACCAACGCCAGAACGGAAGAAGCCGAGTTCTTGGGGTACAGAATTCGGAAGGGCAGAGGAAGGGACACCCAAAAGGTCACGGTATCCACTAACGGCTCTGGAAGGCTGTTCAAACGACGGTCAACCGGAATGGAAGTGGTACTCAAAGCCCCAATGGACAAGCTGATAAAACGGCTCAGTCAAAAGGGTTTCTGTGACGGAAAGGGAAACCCAAAGCACAAAGCAGGGTGGACGGTGTTAGACGAAGACCAAATAGTGAGCTTGTATTCCTCTATCAACAGAGGGATACAGGAATACTACAGGCCGACCGATAACTGGCCCGAACTTCAAAGAGTGCAGTACATACTGAAATACTCTCTGGCTAAAACTCTGGCGTTGAAGAAGAAAACTTCGATTACCAGGGTGATGAGAGGGAGGGACATTAGTGTCCAGGTCACAACCAAAAAGGGACAGGTCAGAAACATAGTGTTCTACAGAAACACGGACTGGACGGTAAAACGGGATGCCTTCAAGGACAGCCCCGAAGTCGATCTAGTCGCGATGAACGTGAGGCTGAGGACACGAAGCAAGCTAGGACTACCGTGTATGGTGTGTGGCAACCCGAACAAGGTTCAAATGCACCATGTACGGCATATCAGGAAAATGGACGATAAAGAGCCAAAGGGCTTCACAAGAGTCATGGCGGCACTAAATCGTAAACAGGTCCCGGTATGTAAAGCGTGTCACGAGAGGATACACAGGGGAGAGTACGACAGCTTAAGCCTTAAAGAACTGGCGTATGACTTGCGGAAGATCAGAATAACATCTGGTCTACCAATAGAAGCGCTAGACAAACCGGAAAGAGACTCCAGGAAGAGAGCCGATGCAGTGGGCGTCAGCCCTGAGCAGGAGCTCAAAGCATTCTACTTGGAGTTGATGACCAAAAAGGCACCAGCCTAGACCAACCTTGTAATGTCCAAGAGGGTAGACCTAGTACCTGAACAACCGAATACAACGACGCACCAGTAGACTCAAAGGACCTTGTCTGTCGCTGGGTTTACTCGCCGGAGGTCATACCTACGGAAACGCAGGGACTACTGGAAAAGCGCGAAGTTGTGTGTATGCGGCTACGCAAACTGCAAGCTGTGAGGATAGTATCCCACCGACGATCTAGCCCATCGTCATCTAAATCACAGGTAGCAGGGGTAAAGCGCAGTCACGGCAGTCCGAAGAACTCCCCGCAAGGGTTGAAGGGCAAGAGTAAGACTCCATACAACGACGCGAAGCGTTGAGGTATGGAGTTGTTTTCTTGATCTCGACTTCTTATTAGGAAACCTGTAGTCATTAAGGCTTCCTAGTGGGTACCTTTGGAGAGCCGTGTGCTATGAAAGTAGCCCGCACGGTTCGGAGGGGGGCGGCTGGAGACGTGCCTTAGAAACAGGTAACGCGCCGACCGCCTACCCTATCGAAGAGGCCACTGGTTCGAGCCCAGTAGCGCCCACTCGTACAAGGTTCACTCTTTTCCCCGGATGAAACCGCCCATTGTTCGCTTGACTATCCGCTTTTTTCCCACTACACTGTGAAGAAAGATGCCCCTTTTGTACTATGTCCCCTGTAGTTTTTTACATCTTTGCAAACATTGAAGCGAAAGAGAACCATTTCTCATTGAAGAGCGGAAGATGCTCATATGGCTTACGATTTTGAGGCAAAACGCCAGCAGTTACTCGAATCGCTCCGCACGACTACCATACATGATGAGCGTGTACTGGCTGCGATAGGCAGCACTCCTCGCGAAGCCTTTGTGGATCAGGCACACTATCCCCAGGCCTATGAAGATCGTGCCTTACCTATTCTTATGGGGCAAACTATCTCGCAGCCACTGATGGTTGCCACTATGACGCAGGCCCTGCAACTGCGCGGGTCGGAGCGCGTTCTGGAAATTGGTACCGGTTCTGGCTACCAGGCAGCGGTACTGTCACAGCTGGCTGCGCATGTCTACAGCGTCGAACGCATTCAGCAACTCGCCTGCATCGCTGCGAGGCGTATGTCAAAATTGGGGCGGCAAAACGTTACTATCTATGTCGGGGATGGCTCGTTAGGCTGGGAAGATGAAGCGCCATATGACCGCATCCTGGTGACGGCTGCAGCGCCTGAAGTGCCTGCGCACCTTTACGATCAGCTGGTAATATGGGGCATGATGGTGATCCCGGTTGGAAGACCTGATCACCAGGAGTTGTTAGTCGTGCATCGCGCGCCCTGGGGACCAGAAACGCGCTCGTTAGGTGGGTGTCTTTTCGTACCACTGGTGGGCGAGGAAGGTTGGCAGGTATGAATCAATTTTCCTTTCGGGTTGTCGAATAGAGAAAATAGCATATAATATAAAGAGAGCGCCTATCGTTGTGCGCTTCGGTAGAGCAAGGAGAATTGGCATGCCGGGTATGCATAGCAGCGTTCACGTTACCAATATTCTGGGCCTGGTTGGTTTCCTGGTACTATGGATTGGATTCTTTGAGTGCGCCAAATTACTCATCGCGCTGTTCAAGCACGATTCACTGATCGGATGGGCTATTGGCCCGCTCGGCGTCACCACACTGTACCTCCGAGAACCCTCGACGCCGTTCATCCTTTTCAACGCCATTTTTCCTGCCGTCGTCTCTGGAAGTGTTCTCTACCTGGGACTATTCACGGCATTTCCCAGTCCTCTGGCCCTACCGCACTATCTCCTGGTAGAAATACTGATCGTTAGTGGCGGTGTGCTGCTGACCAGTACAGGGGATTTTATCAACGCGCTGCGTGACCTGCGCTATCCTTTATGGGGAGAAGCTCGTATTTTGCGCAGCATCCAATACCTACGCGCAAGCTGGGCTTCTATCCACTTTACTCCGTTCGGTGTATCGTACTTGCGTGACAAGTTCGACTCGAATCCGACCGATTTACTCCAGGCATTTTAAGCAAGCAGTTAAGGCGCCGGTAACGTACTCGTGCGGGGAACGCGAGGAAGCGTGAAGTAGAAGGTGCTGCCGGTACCTTGATGGCTGGAGAGCCAGATACGTCCTCCATGCGCCTCTACAATAGCTTTTGCGACGTACAACCCCATTCCGATGCCTGAGTATTGACGGCTGGTCGCATTGCGCACGCGGTAGAAACGCTCAAAAATGTGGTCGAAAAATTCCGGGCTTACCCCGATGCCCTCGTCGTTAACACTGACCTGGTACTCGTTGCCCTGCTCCTGCAATTTGACCGTGACTTGCTTGCCCTGTGGGGAAAACTTGATGGCGTTATCAAGGATATTGCCGACGATCTGGCCAACACGTAATTTATCCGCCACGATCTTGCTATCCTGGGACGCAATATCCAGGTAAATGGTATGTTCTTCCGCGCTGATCTGCGCCTGGCGCACGCATTCCGCCAGCACATCGGCCAGGTAAAAGCTGGAGTATTGCAGGTGCAACTCACCCCATTGCACGCGCGAGAGGTCGAGCAGGTCATTGACCAGTCGTTCGAGATGGTCGGTCTGGCTTTGCACAATATTCAAGCTGCGCAGATCATAGCTTTCCGGCAAGTCTGCTATCGCGTTGGCGGGCAAGGCCTGGCTGGCTCCACGCAAACGCCGCTCGATACGGCGCATCAGGTGCTGCGTATACCCCTTGATTGCCGTTAACGGCGTGCGCAGTTCATGCGAGACAATCGAGACGAATTCGTCTTTCAGCTTCTCAATCTGCTTATGCGAAGTGATATCATTGAGGACTGCCACCACACCGAGTAGGCGCGTCTGAGTCTGGCTGGATTCATATAAG
>VBHV01000203.1:0-343 GCA_005881995.1 Chloroflexota bacterium
ACCATAAAGTAGCCCATGATACCGGCGGTGAGCGCCACCAGCGTTCCCCCAAGATAGGCATTTTGCATAAAGGGATAGTGCAGGAGGATCTGGATATCCGCCACCAGGTCCCAGGATGGTGACAGGGTGTCAGCGAGAGCGATGTGCATGGTAGCTCACCTCCTCTTCCGGCTGCCCCACCACCACGATGCGCCCATCGCTTGCCCGGAGCACCTCGATGGGGGTGGCGTAGAGGCGGGAGAGCGTCTCGGTGGTGATGACCTCTTCTGGTGTTCCGACCTCGACCTGCCCGTGGGCGATGTACACCACGCGGTCGACTGCCGGCAGGATGGGATTGACATCA
>VBHV01000203.1:442-5863 GCA_005881995.1 Chloroflexota bacterium
TCGATCGGCATATGATGTGGCCCCCACAAGGTCGATGGCCTCCTGAACGCTGCTGGCTGCCTCGCGCGCATGGCCTGGTTGGAGGAAAGGCAGGGGCAGGCCCCAGTTCCTCCCATCCAGGCCGAGGCGCACGATGCTGCGCCCGCGGACACGTACATCGGCCTCAAAATGCCGCCGTTGCGGCACGTAGCCGATGGCAGCGTTGCCCCGTCGCGCGGGGTGGCCCAGCACGGAGATCGTTCCGCGAGACAGCGGGATAAGGCCGAGGATCGCTTTGAGCAGGGTGGACTTGCCCGCCCCATTGGGGCCGAGAATAGCGAGGAACTCCCCTGGCTGGACGGAAAGTCGAACCTCCTGCCAGATGGTGCGCCCTCCCAGGGCCACGGCTGCGTCCTCCACCTGGATGACCGGGGTAGGACCAGTAGGAATAGGCACAGTTGAAGTGGTGGGTGATAGATCGGTCATCACAGCGTCAACTCCTTAAGAGAGGGCAAGCACAAGCCTGCCCCCAATAGTTACTTGCCCGTGGCCTTTGCCAGGGCGGTTTGAATTCCTTGTAGTTGGGCTGATTGCCAGTCCTGGAAGGAGGCAGTCGCCGGGGTCAGCGTCTCGGTGATCGTCGCCACCGGGATATGATTGGCCATGGCCCGGTTGATGAGCGCCTGAATATTGTTCGGGGTATTCTGCGAGTTGTAGATCAACACCTTGATCTGCTTCTGGTTGATTTGCTGCTCGACAGTGGCTTGGTCAGCTGCCGATATGTCTTGCCCCTCGGAAACCGCTTTGAGGTAGGAATAGGGTGTGACGAGGTTCAACCCCAGCGCAGGCGCGAGATAGGAAAAGATGCTTTCGGTCGCCCCGACCGGAACGCCACTGTATTTGGCTTTGATGGCGGCAATGAGATCGTGGTAGTGCGCAAGACCCGTAGTCAGGAAAGCTTGCGCCGATTGGTCAAAGGCGGCGGCATCAGTGGGGTCGAGCGCCTTCAAATCGTCGCGGATCTTGTTCGCCACAGCAGTCACATAGTCGGGATTATACCACATGTGGGGGTTGTCGCCCTCGTGCTTGCCGTTGAAATCGCCCACGTTCAATTCTTTGCGCCCGCTTACCGGATTGGCTTGCAGGAGCTTATCGGCCCAGGGATCATAGCCAGCGCCGTTGATGATGACATACTGAGCATCAGCGACTGTCCGCCCGTCGGCCGCGGTCGGCTCGTAGCTGTGGGGGTCGGCATTGGGATCAACAATGATGCTGGTGACATGCACATGGCTGCCACCGACCTGTGCAGCGATACTCCCCCAGAAATTCTCCGCGGCGACGACCTGAACCGGGCCGCTGCTGGCGGTAGTGGCCTGGAAGGTGGTGCCACAGGCGGCAAGGGTCAGAAGGGACAGTAGAAGCAGCAAAAAGGCTCCTACCAGGGCGCGAGGGAAATCTCGCATATGAAATGGAAACACACAATCCTCCTTCAAAGCATCATGAAATAGCAAACAACGTCAGACCCTGGCAGTGTGCACCACCATATGATATACTGTATCAATACTATAGCACTAAACGAGACAGCATGTCAATAAGTAGTGAGACGTAATCTCAACTTACTTCATAGGTCAGTGAGATGCACGCAGTGCTGCGTGCCGTACAAAAGGAATGAATGATGATAGCGGATCAAATTTACGCGGCTTTCGACGAGGTGAGCCAGCGCAATACGCGCCCGCGCAAGCTCATTGCGGATCGATTGATCGAACTCGCAAGCCTCGGCGCAGATTTCAGGGACTGCTCGCCCGCATTGAGTTTGCGGATGGCACACATCACTATCGTGTCTGCGAAGGAAGCGAGCACCACCACCACCTCACCTGCACGCAGTGCCATTGCGTCGTCGATATCGATATCTGTCTCCCCGCTGATCAATTTGCGACGATTGGGAATCAGGCAGACTTTGTCATCGAAGGTCATTCGCTCACACTTTTTGGTCGTTGTAAAAACTGTCGTGCGTAACCAGGTGTCATGTTGCACAGTATCAAAAATTACACGAACGCCCACTTTACTTCGTGCGTAAGAAGCCACGCTGCTTGCTTTGCTAACATGACGGGCATACTCATGCAGACGTAGACCTGGTGTGGATCGTGGATGGCTGGGAACCATGACTCGTCGGGGCGTAAGGGGAAATTCAGCATCTGCTCTTGCAGGTTTTCTGAGGGATCGAAGGAGATTTGCACCAGGTCACCGATCACGTACCGAAACGACTCGATGACTTTCTGTTGGAGAGCCTGGCTAAGAGGTGTCGCATGTCCGCTCACGCTTACTGTTTGCAGGAGCCGGACCATAAGCTGAACTTTCTGGGTCTCCTGGTAGACGCGACGACCAATGGGCTGGCCGCCGGTTTCTTTGCAGATTGCTTCTACGGCCGCCTGGGTGGACTCTTCCTGAGCAACGGAACAAACAATTTCTACCAGGACGGTCATCGTGGATCTCCTTACCGCCACACGAACAACACTGTGCAGCATCCTGATACCCCTTTAAATAGCGCTTCGACTGGAAGCAGCGCCTGCTTCCAATATATCCTTTAACGTCAGCAGGTCGTGCAAAAGCTGACGGCGGACTACATTTGTAGTCACCGATTCCGTCAGTCCCAGAGTTCCTCCTGTAAGATGGATGACCGTCTCCAGGGAGACAGTGGTTGCACCATCTTCAGTTGGCTCGAACTGGTAAGAGAAGAGGCAAGGTGTTATCCCAGAAAGGCTTTTGATGGTCAGGCAGCGGTCAGGTTCATACTCCACGATCTCAAAAGTAATATCCATCCATCTTCCCAAAAACTGGATGGTACTGCGTACCGTCGCTCCTACACGTATCTCTCCCGGAGAGGTTTTCCTGACGGCGATCGTGGCAGCTGACCAGTCAACCTGGTTCTCAAAGTCGCTCAGGTAGGCGAAAATTTCCTCAGCGGGTAGGTTGATGACAACACTCTGCCTGTCTTTCATTGTTTTCAACAGGATCTCCACTCCTCACGTCAATGGTCAGCTACGCATGATATGGATTATCCCCTGGGATGAGTGCTCGACTACTGCAATCGTCTCCCTGGGGGAATACATGCCTGAGCAGGTGTAGCTGAGTCCTCTAAGGCATACAAAGCTTTATCCGCAATGGGAAAAAGCAAGATCGTTTCCATAATCGCATACAGGACTGAACGTCACATTGCTTACAGTGCCCGACCCGAAAAGTTCTCTCAGAAGAGAACCCATGCTTATTTCTACTTCAAGCTTGATATTTTCCTTCGTATGTGGAAGCAAAACGAAGTTCTGGCAAGAACACTGGGCACGTATGTGGATAGAGCAATATTGTAGGCCCATGTGCAAGTGAGAAGAGAAATGAATAGTTACATCATCCACCGATCCCCCGCCAAAAAGTTTAAGCAGGACTTGGCTCACTCCATCTTCTACTGCGAGTTCGGCATGTTCTTTCTCGTTTGGTACGACTTCAAAGAACCTATCATAGCACTGCATATGCATCTCAAAAGTGCACATAGCCGATTCCTTCCTATTTCTACCTATCTCTATTGATTTGCCGTTCCGCTTTAAGTATACTTAGAAAGGTTCTCCTTTCTATGGTTCCTGGTAACCCAAAGTCAACTCAAAGTCTACTCGCTCATGAGCAGGACTTCCTATCACCTTGGAGGAGCAAACGTGAGAAGTGGAACACATATAAACATGGGGGCATTTAGCAGCAGCGTACAACGGTATCTTCGTAGCAGTGGCTATACCCAGAATCAACTGGCGGATGAGCTAGGTCTGCACCCAAAGGTCCTCAGTCGCAAGCTCAATGGCACCGATAATGCGCAACTCACACACCTGGAGATACAGCGCATCATCACGACGTTGGCACGCTGGTACGCGATCACTACTCAGAACGAAGCGCTCCAGCTGCTTGAACTGGCACAGGTGGGGCCAGCCATCTTTGGCGACGACCAATGGCGAACACCTCCTCTCAGTACGCTTGCAGCGAAAAATGCGCAACCTGTTCCTTTCAGCAGTTCCAGCTTTCCTACCTATACCCACCAGCACAATCTTCCAGCTCCAACCACCCGGCTCATTGGACGGGAATGGGAAGAAGGGCGACTCCAGCACCTGCTTATGCGCGACGAGGTGCGCCTGGTGACGCTGGTTGGGTCGGGCGGCAGTGGCAAAACACGCCTGGCTCTGCATGTGGCAAGCAAACTGGTCAGCATGTTTGCGCAGGGTGTGTGGTTTGTGCCTCTGGCCGGGCAGCGTGATCCTGCCCTGGTACCCATGAGTATTATGGAGGCGTTGAATCTTCAGTCCACGCCTGGCTTCCCCCCGCTCCAAAGCCTGATCACCTATCTCAAGCGGAGACAACTGCTGCTGGTGCTGGATAATTTTGAGCAGGTAGGAGAAGCGACCTCGGTGGTGGCTGAACTGCTGGCAGCGGTGCCCGGCCTGAAGGTACTGGCAACCAGTCGGTCGGTGCTGCGCCTTTCAGGTGAACACAAGCTCAGCATACCACCTCTGGATGTTCCCAATCTTTTCAATGTGCAAGAGATGGAGGAAATTTCGCAATCTGCAGCCGTCCAACTCTTTGTTGAACGCGCGCAGGCCATGGAGCCTGACTTTGCGTTGACTCCCGAAAACGCAGTAGTCATCGCGCAGATTTGTGCCAGGGTCGATGGTTTGCCTCTGGCATTGGAGCTGGCGGCCGCGCGCATCAAGGTGCTCCCGCCGAGATTGCTCTTAGCACGGCTCGTACAAGCTCGACTTCCTGTGCTGACCAGGGGGGCCAGAAATCTGCCCAACAGGCAGCAAACCCTGCGCGATACCATCACCTGGAGTTACGACTTGCTCTCACCTGCCGAGCAGTCATGGTTTCGCCGCATGGGGATATTTGCCGGGGGCTGGTCGCTTGAAGCAGCAGAGGCCATGATGCAAGGTGAGATAGCGGACTCGCAGGGAGCACATCCTTTCTTCTCTCCGTTGGATATGCTGGAACAGTTGGTGGACAACAGTTTGCTGGTACAGGTGCAGTCTGCAAACGGGCAGGTGCGCTTCACTATGCTGGAAACGCTACGTGAGTACGCGCTGGAACGGCTGGCCGATCAGGGGGAGTGTGAACGGCTGCGAGATTGGCATGCCTGCTATTATCTGAGGGAAGCCGAAGCAGCCGAGCGAGGTCTGAGAGGGCCACAGCAACTCGTGTGGCTGTCAAAGGTGGGAGCGGATCGCGATAATTTCCGCGCAGCCCTGGAATGGTCGCTCCAGCGAGCGAAAGCGGGAATGAGCATCAGCGCTTTTTCCGTTTTGCGTCAGCAATCAATGGAAGGATGCATCCCGGTTGCCGGGAGCAGGACGTTCTCCTTGCAAGGCGTTCCCGGCGACGGTGTGCTTGCGATAGAGCTGTGCTTGCGACTGAGCG
>VBHV01000203.1:6134-9729 GCA_005881995.1 Chloroflexota bacterium
GTACCTGGCGGCGGCGGCGGGGTTCACCTACGATTTCGAAAAACTAGGGGAGTTGTATACCCAGAGCAGGGAACTCTTCGAGCAGATAGGTGACACAAGCGCCGTAGCCGACGTATTGAAGGACCAGGGTGGCATGTGGCTCTTACAAGGGAATTGCACGGAGGCGATCCACTCTCTGCTGAAGAGTTTGAAGCTGTGCTATGGACTGGGCCACAAACAATACATGACGACAGGCATGTGTTTGTTGAGCCTGGCGATTGGCATGAGGCAGGAACCGGACCCGGCTATGGCGAGCATAGACTCTGCGCAACTGCAGGGTGCTGCTGACGGCTTAATGGACGCCATTGGTTTGAATCCCTGGACAAGGGCCAATCCACTCGCTCAAATGGCACGCCAGCAGATTCGCTCGCGAGTAGACGAACAATCCTATGAGGCAGCATGGAACGAAGGCAGAGCACTCTCGTTAGAGCAGGCGATTGATCTGGCCTATAAGCTGGGAGAAGATGTGGTTTCCTAGACCCAACGGCGAGAACGTTCAATCAACTTTTTCAGGGATGCCTCATGCCATTGCTCCAGCCACCTGGGTGTGGCAGCATTCCATTTTGGTTGCATCTCTCATCCTTTCATAATGATCGAATCACAGGCTTACCAATGAGCAAGTAGAGCGAGTAAGCTCCTACTATTAAGGCACAGACGATCACCGTCAATGGGCCGCCGACTAAGGCTATCATGCCGCTGGCAGGGAAATCGCCAAGTGGGCGCACGCCCATGATGAGCAGGGTATTCAGGCTCATCACACGCCCTCGCATCTGTGGTGCGACGCGCAGTTGTGCCAGGGTAATGACGGTAGCTCCCACCCCATTTTGCGATATGCCAAACAGGAGCAAGGCCAGCAGGGAAAGCCAGAGAACATGGCTGAAAGCAAAGACCATCAGGGAGCCTGTCCAGAGAAAGAATGATACCAGGAGTGAATCTGTTTCCTAATGAGGAGTACAACATGAAGCGAGTAGAGGTACTGAACCAACGAGTAGTGTTTGATGATGTTTTTAAGATTCGAGAGGCGACGGTTCGCCATGAGCTTTTCAACGGTCAAATGAGTGGTCCTCTCCGTCGTCTGGTGTTTGAACGGGGTGATTCGGCGGCGGCGCTGCTGTTGAACCGGGATACGCAGAAAGTCGTCCTGATCAACCAGTTCAGGTATCCAACGTATGAGAAAGGTCCGGGCTGGCTCTATGAAGTGGTTGCCGGAGAGGTCGACCAGGGAGAGGAGCCAGAGGAAACCATCCGGCGCGAAGTGCGCGAGGAGATTGGCTACAACACCGGCGATCTGCAGCCAATCGCAACATTCTATGTCTCACCAGGCGGCAGTTCGGAGCGCATCTTCCTCTATTTTGCCGAGGTTGGCAACGCCGACCGCGTCTCTGCGGGAGGCGGGCGAGCAGCGGAACACGAAGATATTGAGCAGGTCGAACTGACACTGCCCGATCTCTGGACGGCACTGCGGCAAGGTGACATTATGGATGCCAAGACCCTGATAGCCGTGCAATGGTTGCAGAGAAGATTGGAAGAAAACTTCAAGACTCCTCTTTAGCAGGCTGAGGACCAGAAGTCCCCGTATCCACACTCGGCTCCGGGTTGTACCAGCCTCCATCATTCGCGATGAGCTGGTCTGCCTCGGGTGGTCCCCAGGTGTGGGGCGCATACTCGTAGATAGGGGTCACATTTCCCAGAATCGGGTCTACTATTCTCCACTGCGCCTCGACGGCGTCCTCACGCACGAAGAGCGTTTCGTCGCCTTTCATGGCCGCGCCGAGCAGACGCTCGTACGGGGCCATCTCGTCGGGCGACTGGTGCACTGCCACAAGCTCAACTTCTTCACCCTGCATAGCCTCGCCAGCAATCTTGGCCCTGGCACCGAGCGAGATTTTGACGATAGGGCTGATGCGGAAGCGGTAATAATTAGAGCGGGGAGGCTCAGCCTCTCCAAACACGGCTAGAGGTGGATTCTTGAGTTGGACCATTAGCTCCGTGGCTCTCACAGGCAGGTACTTGCCGGCCCGAATATAAAATGGCACATCAGCCCAGCGCCAGCTGTCGATAGAGAGTTTCACCGCGGCGAACGTCTCGACCTGCGAATCGGGAGCGACGCCTTCCTCCTGGCGATAGCCACGATATTGACCCCGCACAACGTTTGACGGATCGAGTGGCCGTATCGCCTTGAGGAGTATGGCCTTTTCATCGCGAATGGCATCGTTGTCTTCGCTGGAGGGCGCATCCATCGTCAAAACCGCAACCAGTTGCAGAAGGTGGTTCTGCACAACATCGCGGATCGCCCCAACCTCTTCGTAAAATTTCCCACGCCCTGCCACACCAAAATCCTCCGCCATGGTGAGCTGCACGCACTCGACATAGTTGCGATTCCAGATCGGCTCGAGAAATGAGTTGGCGAAGCGGAAGTAGAGCAAGTTCTGAACCGGTTCCTTCCCCAGGTAGTGATCGATGCGGAAGATAGATGACTCGGGGAAGACGGAGTGCAGAATCGCATTTAAGGCCTGGGCCGAGGCGAGGTCACGCCCAAAAGGTTTCTCAATGATCACCCGCGCATCTTTGGCGCAGCCCGATTGCTGCAATCCTTGAACGACAGAGCCAAACATGCTGGGAGGGATTGCAAGGTAGTACAGGGGTCGCTTAGAGTTGCCGAGAGCAGTACACAGTTTAGCATACGTCGCTTCATTGGAATAGTCGCCGGAGACGTACTGGAGCAGTGAGCACAGCTTCTCGAATGCCGCCTGATCTACTTCACCATGCTCCTTCAGACTGTCGTAGACATGAGATCGCAGTTGTTCAATGCTCCACGGTCTCCCCGCGACCCCAATGATCGGTATGTCGAGTTGGCCGCGCCGCACCATTGCCTGCAGTGCAGGGAAGATTTGCTTGTATGCCAGGTCGCCTGTGACGCCAAAGAAGACAAGACTGTCTGATTGAGAATCTGTCATGATGCACCTTCTGATTTAAGGGTAGCCATCGCTGGATACTGCTAAACTCGCACGCAACCTTTATAGTCGTGTTCATGAAATACACGAATCTCAGAGGAAAGAGGTGACTCATGCGTGAGAATCGAGGCGAGCTACCAGAGTTCCTGCGAAGCCAGTCTTGCTCCTGCTGCCAATGACTCAAGCTTTGCCCACGCGACGCTGGGCGCAACGGCACCCGCTCCGACGAAGGTGCCAAATCCACAGTCTGTGCCAGCCATCACGTTCTCTCTCCCAACGGTGCGCGCGAACCGCACTAGGCGTTGGGCCACGACCTCCCAAATCTGCACATCCTCCATCAGGTGCGTGCTGACAGGACCTTCTTTTCTTGCCGCGACAGCCCCGCAGGTATAGCCGCCAGCCGATGGAGCAGCCTCGGTGCAGCCATAGAACTCGTGCAGTTCGGCCTGCCAGGTCTCCTCCAGGCGTCGGCGCGTCGCGGGAATGCTGAAGCCCGGTTCTCCGGCGCAGAACAGGTAGCGAATCGAGCTTGCTGCCGGGTCGAGGCCCAGCTCGCGCAGCACACCGGCGAGGTAGAGCGCATAGGAGGGAGTGCAGGCCAG
>VBHV01000204.1 GCA_005881995.1 Chloroflexota bacterium
TCAAGCGCCGGTCCCGGTTCTGGCTGAGCGCATAGCGTAAGAAGCCTAGCGCGATGATGAGGACTGCGCCAATAGCGGCTACGTAGCGCAAGATGTTGGGAATCCCTTGTGTGCATTGGGCAACGGTTTCATTGGTATAGAGCACGCCTATGGTGAGGACAATGGCGCTGAGCAGGGGCAAAAACATCTGGTTCGTCACCTGGATGATGCGTTGGTCGCCCTGACGGCTGCGTCGATAGATAAGTATAAGCAGGATGACCAGGATAATGCAGGCGATGATGATAATTGTATTGAGGAGACCTGGACGCATTACATATCCTCCTGTATAAATAGACGTTGCACGCCTCTATTCATCACATAGACGTAGGATGTGTGCAACTTTGTCGGTAAGCTGCGCGTGTTACCAATGGTTCCTACTAGTGACGTGTTTTCCGCTTGAAAGGAGTACACACATGGCTACAGATGATCGCTCAACCGTTGTTGGGGTGTTTGAAGACCGCGCTCTGGCTCAGCGCGCAATAGATGAACTGCGTTTTGCCGGATTTACCGATGACCAGATTGGATACGCGGTACGCAACGAGACAGTTGAGGAGGGAAATTCCGCCACCGGGGAAGTGGAGCATGACACGAGAGAAAATACAACCAAAGGGGTTGTGGCGGGTGGAATTGTTGGAGGCGCGCTAGGCGCGGCGGCTGCGCTTCTGATTCCTGGCATCGGCCCTGTCCTGGCGGGTGGCATCCTGCTGGGCATCCTGGGCGGCGCGGCAGTGGGTGGCGCGGCCGGTGGAATTATTGGCGCGCTGATGAGTATGGGTATCCCGGAAGAGGAGGCTCACCACTATCAGCGTCATTTTGATGTTGGGCGCATTATCGTCACGGTCAGGACGGATGGGCATCAGAAGGAAGCACTCGATATCCTGCGCCGCAATGGGGCATTAGAGGCCAATGAACGTTTTGGCCAATCGGTCGATCCTGATTTCATCGCAAGCTCTCGCGCAAACGATATCGATACCCGTCCGCAAGAGCCGGTTGCCGATACCTCTACTGACGATAGTTTCTTCACAGAGCCATCAGAGCCTGGTACCATAGATGACCCGCGTTTGCGTGGGCCGCGTGTCTAATAGACATCGGACTCTTACTTCACGCTGATTTTTCTGTGTCCTCCACTGGCGCGGTGAAGTGAATCTCCAGCGCCTTGTTGACGAAACGCGCAAGTTTGGCTTCCTGGTTCGCCAGGACGCTCGGCAGGGTGATGTCGCGCTTGAAATTGCCGATTTCGACGATCATCTCATCACCTTTCTTGGTCATCAGCACTTTAGCCATCTCGACGTGTGGCAGTGGCAGACGCAGGATGTAGGTGTCGCCCTGGCGGGTGATTTCCTGGATGGGGCCGCGATAGAAGACCTGTGTCGGGTCCAGTTCGCCAAAGATGGTATGCGCTAACTTGCCAAGTTGCGGAATGCCGATGATCTCACGCGCAAGGTAGGGCGCTTCCCAAATGGGCAGCGGCGCGAAGGTCGAGTGTATCTGCTGGCGTAGCTTCTCCTGGTTGCGGTACATTTCTTGCATGAAGGCATCTTGATAATTTCCAGGTTGAATGACGCGATTGCAGATCACGCCGTCAATCGGGTAGCCGAAAAGCGCGAGGTAGGTTTCGGCGCGCAGAGCTTCTTTGATAACCATGCGTTCGGG
>VBHV01000205.1 GCA_005881995.1 Chloroflexota bacterium
ACCATGATTACGCGCTCTTGCAGGGGGCTTTCCTGGTGATTAGCGTTGCTGTGCTGGTCGCGAACTTCCTGGCCGACTTTCTGTATATTCTGCTTGATCCGCGTGTACGCCTGGGAGGAAATTAGGAATTATGCGAATGATTGAAAGGCATGCGCCAACGACGCTGCCGCGTCTACTGCTTCGCAGTCAAGCGCATGAAAGGAACGTATGAGTATCCCAACTCAAGAGGTAAGTTTACCTTCTCCTGAAGCCAATGCGGTTCCTGCTCAGGTGCATCGCTGGCATGATCTATGGCGACTGGTGGCGGGGAACCGCAAGGCGAGCGTAGGCCTGATCCTGGTGGGTTTCTTTATCCTGCTGGCCATCTTTGGGCCAATCATCTTGCCGCAGGACCCGCATAACTTTACTGCAGATATCCTGCAGCCGCCATCGGTCACTCACTGGTTTGGCACGACGAATTTTGGGGAGGACGTGTTCGTCCAGACGGTGGTAGGAGCACGTTTCTCGGTTTTTATGGGCCTGGGCATTGGCCTGGTGACCACGATCGTTTCGGTCCTCGTGGGCCTGACTTCTGGCTACTTTCTCGGATGGGTGGACGAGCTCCTCTCGCTAGTGAGCAATGTGTTCCTGGTGTTGCCAACGCTGCCTCTAGCCATCCTGCTAGCGGCCTTCTTGCCTAATAAGGGTCCGTTAGCAATTGGATTTGTCTTGACGGTTACGGGCTGGTCCTGGGGAGCGCGGGTGCTGCGCTCACAGACGCTCTCGCTGCGCAACCGGGATTGTGTGGAGGCGGCTCGTGCTTCTGGTGAGTCAACATGGCGCATCATTTTCTATGAGATCCTGCCTAACCAGACATCAATCGTGGCGGCCCAGTTCTTTGGAACAGTGATCTATGTGATCCTGGCCGAGACTGCCCTGGAGTATCTGGGCCTGGGCGATATCACAGCCGCGACCTGGGGCAATATGCTCTTCTCGGCTTCCAATAACTCCGCTCTCCTGCTCGGTGCATGGTGGTGGTTCCTGCCTCCTGGTCTGTGCATTGCCATATTGGGCGCCGCGCTTACCTTCGTTAATTTTGGCATTGACGAGATAGCCAATCCACGCTTGCGCAAAGAAGCGAAGACACCCAGGATCCCGAAACTGCGTAAGTCAAAAGACGAAAAGAGTAAAGAGGAGGTAGCTGTATGATGGACAGTGAGCGTGTAGAGAGCGCTAGCAGAGCAAGCGGCAAGGTATTGTTGGAAATTCGCAATCTGAGCGTCGATTATTATGCAGCCAGTGGAACAGTGCATGCCCTGGATAACGTAAGCATTACGCTGGAACGCGGGCAGATTCTCGGTCTGGCGGGTGAGAGCGGCAGTGGTAAATCGACGCTGGCCTATGCGATCACTCGTCTCCTGCGTCCGCCCGCAGAAATTCTTGGTGGAGAGGTACTGTACTATCCACGCAAAGAGCCCGAAGGTGACGTGCGGATAGAGCGCCTTTCACATATTGCGAAAAAGAAGAGAGGCTCCGGTCGCTTAGAATTGGATGGACATACCCCGGAGCCGGTAGATATCCTCTCGTTCACGCCGACAGAATTGCGCGCGTTTCGCTGGAGTGAACTATCGATTGTCTTTCAGAGCGCCATGAACGCCCTGAACCCGGTGCTGAATATCGGCGCGCAGATCAACGATGTTTTGAGAACGCATCAGCCGAAGATGGGAGGGGATTCGCGCAAGAGGCGTATTGGCGAACTGTTGCGGCTGGTGGGCATTGCGCCCGATCGCGTGCGCAGCTATCCCCATGAATTGAGCGGTGGAATGCGCCAGCGCGCGATTATTGCCATCGCACTCGCGCTCTCGCCAGAACTGATCATCATGGATGAACCGACGACGGCGCTTGACGTGGTGGTGCAGCGCGAAATTCTGACGGAGATCATGGGACTGCGCGAAAGGTTGAACTTCTCAGTGATCTTTATCACGCATGACCTTTCGCTGCTGCTCGAAATCGCTGATAAGATCGCGATTATGTACGCCGGGCGCATTGTGGAGACGGCCACGTCCGGCGAAATGCATCGACAGCCGCGTCACCCCTATAGTTATGGCCTGTTGAACTCGTTCCCGACGATCTATGGGCCACGTCACAGGATGACAGGTATACCCGGTTCTCCACCGGATTTACGAGCGGTACCACCTGGCTGCCCGTTTCATACACGCTGCCCCTGTGCCTTTGACACCTGCTCGAAGGTTATCCCGGTGCTTCGTCCGTCTGCGCCTGAGACGCCGGGACAGGTTGTAGCCTGTCATTTGTACGATCCCAGGTACAACAATGGCGAAGAACTACCCACGAACGCAAAATTCGCGGCGAAATATGAGGCCCATTACGAGGCCTTGCAGGGAGCGAGGAGAGCTGAATGAGTACAGAACAAGGACGAGTCGATTTTCCAACCATGCCAGACGCAACGGGCAGCCAGGAGCGTACGGTTGCGCCAATCCTGGAAGCGGTGCATTTGCGCAAATATTTTCCGGTGCGGGGCGTCAAGCTGTTTGGCGCGAAGAGTGTCGTCCATGCAGTTGAGGATACCTCGCTCGCGCTCTATCCTGGCCGTGCACTGGCGCTGGTAGGAGAAAGCGGGAGTGGCAAAACGACGATAGCGCGTTTGCTGGCGCGGCTCTATGAGCCAACATCGGGAAGCATTATCTTTCGAGGAAAGCAGGTGCAGCGTTCGCTCGCGATCAAAACCTATCGTCGCCACGTGCAACTGGTATTCCAGGACCCATTTTCGTCGCTCAATCCGGTGCATAATGTGCGCTATCATTTGAGCCGCCCGCTGCGCATTCATGGTCATGCGCATAACAAAGCCCAGGAAACTGAGCAGATTCTCTCGCTGCTGCGGCGTGTGAGCTTGAGTCCAGCCGAGCAGTTTATTACCAAGTTTCCGCACCAGTTGAGCGGGGGACAGCGCCAGCGCGTGGCGATCGCGCGGTCGCTGGCACCTCGCCCGGAAGTGCTGCTGGCAGACGAACCGGTATCCATGCTGGATGTCTCGATTCGGCTTGATGTGTTGAATCTGCTGCTGCGCCTGAAAGACGAAGAGCACCTGGCGCTGCTCTTTATCACGCACGATATCGCCAGCGCGCGCTATTTCGCCGAAGATACGCTGGTGATGTACGCCGGGCAGAGCGTCGAGGGCGGATCGAGCGATGAGGTGATCCAGCGGCCCAAGCATCCCTACACGCAGTTGTTGATTTCAGCCGCGCCCGACCCCGACCGCCTGGGGCCGGATGGGCAGAAAGCCGCTCCACTGCCAGCGCGGGGCGAGATTCCCAGCCTGATTAACCCACCGAGTGGATGTCGCTTTCATCCGCGCTGCCCACATGCAATGGAGATTTGCCGACAGCGTTTCCCAGGGCGTACCGATCTCGGTGGGGGTCATTGGACTAACTGTTTCCTG
>VBHV01000206.1 GCA_005881995.1 Chloroflexota bacterium
AGGGGATAGTGTGTGAGAAGTTATTACCCATCATCCCAGTACAAGCGATAGAAGCCTGGATGTTAGCAGACTATAAGGTACTTTGTGAGGAAGTAAGAACCGGCTTGAGTGCTCGTGAGCTTGATATTCCAACAAAGGCTAAACAGCTAGAGTTAATCTCAAAACCAAAACTCCGCCTCAATGAAGTGATGGCGAAGATAAATAAGCAACGTCGCTTGCATCAGAAAATAGACGTAAGTTCGCTCTATGAACCATTGGGGCAAAATATCAGGTTGGAGCGTTTAAAGCTGCTAGCAGCCTACCAGCAATTCGAGAAAGATTTAACAGAAACATTCATAGCCCTTAATTTGATCCCACGAATAGACAGGATATAACTATGCCCTACCAATCAATCACCGAAGCCGCCAACGACCTGCGTTCCGGCATGACAACACCGACTGAACTGGTCACAGAAGCACTCGAGCGCATCGACCTGCTTGATGGCGAGATCAAGGCTTTTGTGACGGTGATGGGCGATGAGGCGATAGCCGACGCGGAGAAGGCGGAGCAGGAGCAGCGCACGGGGCTGTTTCGTAGTCCACTGCATGGTATACCTATCGGGGTGAAAGACATTGTGGCTGTGAAGGACGTGCGCATGACGGCAGGCTCCAAAGTGCTGGCGGATTATATCGCGACGGAGGATGCGGCGGTGGTTGAGCAATTGCGCCGGGCGGGAGCGATTATCGTTGGCAAGACCAATACGCACGAGTTTGCATATGGCACGTATACGCCGCCTACGCGCAACCCCTGGGATACGACGCGCATTCCGGGCGGCTCTAGTGGTGGATCGGCGGCGGCGCTCGCGGCTAGAATGTGCCTGGGGGCTATTGGCAGTGATACAGGCGGCTCGATTCGCATTCCGGCGGCGTGCTGCGGTATTACGGGACTCAAGCCGACGTATGGGCGCGTCAGTTGTTATGGGGTCATTCCGTTAAGCTGGTCGCTTGATCATGTCGGATCAATGGGACGGAGCGTCGAGGATTGCGCTATTATCTTTGATGCTATCGCCCGCTATGACCCGCGCGACCCCAATAGCGTTTCGGGACCACCGACCGCAGCGAGCGCATCGCTGATTGGTGGGGCTGAGGGACGCGACCCGCTCTCTTTGCAGGGCATCAAGCTTGGAGTGCCTTCGGAAACGTTTGTGGCTCCACTTGATGCAGAAGTGCGTGCCGCGTGGCAGGCCGCGCTGCTGGTTTTGAAAGAAGAGGGCGCGGAGGTAGTCGATGTTGATCTGCCCTTTCCTACAATGACGATGTACCGCAATATCCAGCGTCCTGAAGCTACGCTCGCGCATATGCAAAAAGGCTGGTTTCCTGCTCATCTCAACGAGTATACTGAACAGACACGAGAAAGCCTGCTGAAAGGGCAGCACATTCCTGCGATTGATTACCTGCAGGCGCAGCACGAGCGGCGTCTTTTCTCAAGCGCGGTGCGAGCTGTTATGCAGGAGGTGAATGCCCTGGTGTTGCCTACTACCCCCATACCTGCCTTCCCGGTCGAGCAGATTGGCCAGGAGATCGCTATTGATGGCGTCATGGAAGATACTACATCCGCTCTCTTGCGCCTGACACGAGCGTTTAATCTGGCAGGGCTGCCTGCTATCTCGCTTCCTTGCGGCTTCACGGCGAACGGCTTGCCGATTGGCTTACAGGTAGCGGGCAAGCCGTTCGAGGAGGCCATGATTTTGCGCGTGGCGCATGCTTATCAATTGTTGACGGACTGGCATCGAAGAGAGATTGATACAACATCTTGAATGAACGTACATATTTACAATTGCCACATGGAACGCTACGACTCCCAGCGTTCCTACCAGATGCCACGTTGGGCGTAGTGCGCAACGTTGATAGCGCAGACCTGGAACAGTGCGGGATAGAGGCAGTTGTCATGAATACCTTCCATCTCATGCAGCGTCCAGGCTCCTCTACGATCACGTCGCTGGGGGGATTGCATGCTATGGCCGGTTGGCCGCATCCCATCATCACCGATTCGGGGGGATTCCAGGCGTATTCATTGATCCGGCAGAACGACAAGTTTGGCTATATGAATGACAAGGGGATTACTTTTCAGCCTGAGGGGTCTGACCGCAAATTTCATTTGACGCCTGAGAAGAGTATCCAGCTACAGGTCGCTTATGGGGCGGATATCGTTGTCTGTTTGGATGATTGCACGCACGTGGATGAGCCATTTGAGGCGCAGCAGGAGTCGGTCAGGAGGACGATCGCGTGGGCCAGGCGCTGCAAGGACGAGTTTGCACGCCTCATGCAGCAGAAACGTCTCGCGCCGGAAAAAAGACCGCTGTTGTTTGGCGTGATTCAGGGTGGTGGATTTCATGAACTGCGCAAGCAATGCGCCGATGCGCTGCTGGAGATAGGCTTCGATGG
>VBHV01000207.1 GCA_005881995.1 Chloroflexota bacterium
CGCGACGATAGGCGCCTGTGAGGATTTTGATAAGCGTCGATTTACCTGCACCGTTTTGACCCACAAGTGCATGCACCTCGCCACGGTTGACACTTAAATGAGCATCTACCAGGGCGACGACTCCGGGGAAGGCTTTGGAGATGTGCTCCATTCGCAATAATGGGTCGTCCTGAATCATTTCAGCGCTCCCTTCCCTCTGACACGACAGTAACTTTTTTCATATTACAAGCGACCATAGCAATTGTCAATGACTGCCAGGGCGACCCTGGCGGTCGCCCAATAGGCATCACCCGAAGACCAAGCCCCTCAGCATCCGTAGGGGCGAGAGTGGCGGATGTGGGGTTGGGAGGGCCTTTAGGGTCGCCCGCGTCCCTGTTCCTCTCACTGATATCTTGGGGAAACACGACCACCTCCCCACCCCGCGGGCGACCCTAAAGGCCCTCCCAACCCCTCGTCGTCCACCCTCGCCCCTACGGATCGCCCGGCCCCCGGCCTGGCTTCCCGGCTTAGGTTGATGCCTATTGGGTCGCCCTGGCTGTCAGATTGTCTTCCCGGCCCGTTTTCGTCTTTCTCACTTGCTTGTGGGCCGGGAGAGAGATGGCACGGCGTGGCTGATTGTTGACAATCAGCCACGCCTGCGAGCGAGTACCAGAATGGATACCTTGCATCACTAAAACGAGTTAGCCAGATTCGCCTGCGCGTTTTCTTTGGTGAATTGCATATCCTGCACAACGATCCAATCTGGGAGTTTGGAGCCACTCGCATACTGGTCAATTGTTTGGAAGGAAATTGGGCCAAAGAACGGACTAGACTGCACGGAAGTGCCCTCTTCCCCGTTGATAATCGCGTTGAGAGCATCCCTCTCGCCGTCAATCGAGACAACAATGACATCTTTACCAGGATGCCTGCCTGCTGCCTTGAGGGCAGCAATCGCGCCAATTGCCATCTCGTCGTTGTGAGCATAGACGGCGGTCACGTCAGGATGAGCCTGCAAGAGGGTCGCCATCACTTTACGACCAGTGTCGCGGTTGAAGTCGCCATCCTGCGAAGCAAGAAGTACCATGCCAGGGGCTGTCTTGATCTCGTCGTCAAAGCCTTTCTTACGATTGATAGCAGGAGAAGCGCCGGTGGTTCCTTCCAACTCGATGATCTTAGCTTTGCCACCGGTATTCTGGATCAGCCAGTCAGCTACGCGCTTACCCTGTTGAACGAAGTCGGAACCGATGAAGGTCACATAATCCTTGTTGGGCTGGGCGAGCGTGTGATCTACATCGCGGTCGATCAGGATAACAGGAATACAAGCAGCCTTGGCCTGGAGCACCGCGGGTACAAGAGCTTTCTCCGTGATGGGGGCGAGCAGGATAACGTCAACCTTCTGAGCGATCATTGACTGAACATCGGATACCTGCTTATCGCCCGAGTTCGCGGCATCTGCATAAACCAGCGTATCACCACGCTTTTGTGCTTCTGCCTTGATGCTGGCAGTTTCAGCCAGGCGCCAGGGATTATTACTTGCATTCTGGGAAAAACCAACTTTGTAACTGGCTTTCTTCGCCAGTGCGGGAGGTGACGCACAACTACCGCCCGTAGTAGTAGTGCTACCACTACCTCCGCCACCACAAGCGGCGAGCATGACAAAGAGGAGCATGCCCAAGAACATTGAAATACCAGGGGACAGAGACTTGTTGCGCTTCATAAGCAAAATACCTTTCCTTGAGATGGAATGAACGCAAAACGGTTCAACTTTGACGAAAAGGCACAACGGGACAACTGTACAAGGACAATAAAGAAGAGGATGGCTATAGTTTGCCTTCTGCCAAACTAAATCGATGAATATGCTCATTCCGACTTAATCAGGTCCTCAAAAAAGGCGAAATAGTAACCAGATGTCCTTTCATTTCATGTTTTCCCTAATTGAATAAGTACATTGTAGATCAGAAACCCGTTATTTGTCAAGTATTTAAGTGCTTAAATCTTGTTTTTTCAATAGTTTCTCAGGAAAGACGGCAGAATATCTTATTCAATTTCGCTTCTACCTAACTGAATAGAGGATACGTCTCTGTATAGGACAAGGATGTAGAGAGATTCATGCACGCTTTATCATTGACTTTCCAGGATGTTATACTTTATACTGCTTGTAATTGGTTAGCCCAAGTATGAAGCAAAGGCGAGAACGCCTGGCTATTCATAATGCTATCCATGAATTAAATCGAGTTTAGCAAGCGGCTAGTGAAATTATGACGGGTAAAGTGTTATTTTTAGACCTCACAAATACTAGCGAGACGACGCTTTCACTGCTGAAAGCCCTCAGTTCAGAAACGCGTCTGGCAATATTGGCCTACCTGGGGAACCGCACGGTCAATGTGAATGATATTGCCGTTGCCCTCAAGATTGCTCCGTCGTCCGCCACAACGCATATACAGATCCTTGAAAAAGCGGATCTTATACGCACTGAAGTGATGCCGGCCACCCATGGATTACAGAAACTCTGCGCGCGAACCTACGATGATGTGCATATCCGCCTGGAGCGCATCAATTCAAATTCGCACAATTCCTTTACCGTCATGATGCCCATCGGGCAATATTATGACTTCGATGTTCATCCAACCTGCGGCCTGGCCAATGAATCCAGCCTCATTGGCTTGCTCGACACACCTGCCTCCTTCTACGAACCAGCACACGTAACCGCGGAGTTGCTCTGGTTTGGTTCTGGTTATGTCACATATCGCTTCCCCAACCATCTGCCAACAAGGGCCAGAGCCGTGCGTCTCGATCTCAGCGCTGAAATCTGCTCGGAAGCTCCATTACACCATTTGGACTGGCCCTCTGATATCACAGTATGGATAAACAGCGTAGATATTGGCTGCTGGACCAGCCCGGCAGACTTTGGCGGCGAGCGTGGTCTGTTGACACCAGATTGGTGGGAGACGAAGGATAGCCAGTACGGCCAGCTCAAG
>VBHV01000208.1:0-4099 GCA_005881995.1 Chloroflexota bacterium
ACATAACCTCAGGCGAGATATTCATCGGTGACCGGGTTGTCAACAACGTCGACCCCAAAGACCGTGATATCGCGATGGTCTTCCAGAACTACGCGCTCTATCCCCATATGTCGGTTTACGACAACATGGCCTTTGGCCTCAAGCTCCGGCATGTCCCCTCGCAAGAAATCAAGAAGCGCGTTGAAGACGCGGGTGAAATCCTCGGCCTGGACAAATTGCTCAAGCGCAAGCCCAAAGAGCTATCCGGTGGACAACGCCAGCGCGTCGCGCTGGGCCGCGCTCTCGTGCGCTCCGCTCAGGTGTTCCTGTTGGACGAGCCGCTCTCAAACCTGGATGCGAAGTTGCGCGTGCAGACCCGCGCGGAAATCTCCAAGATCCACCAGCGCGTCCAGACCACCTTTATCTACGTGACACATGACCAGGTCGAAGCCATGACGATGGGCACGCGTATCGCCGTGCTTCATCGGCTCTCCGGCTATGAACTTCTTTGACAACGTCACGGTGGCTGCCGATGGCGACTCGACGAGGGTCATCATAGCTGATAGTGGCCAGGTGGAGCTGCCTCCGCTTTACGCGCAAAGAGCACGAGATGCGGCTGAGAAGAAACTCATACTTGGTCTTCGCCCCGAGAATTTTTCGGATGTCGCGCTCCTGTCAGAAGACAGGCGCACTGGCTCAACGTTTCACGCTCCCATCGAAGTGGTTGAGCACCTGGGGAGCGAGTTGCTGCTCTATATGACCGCCGGGGGGAAACAAGTGGTGGCCCGCGTTGATCCGCGCTCCAGTGCGCATGTCGGCCAGGATATCACGCTGCAAATCGATGCTGACCAGATTCACCTCTTCAATGCTGAGACAGGAGAAGCGCTCTTCTAGGCCCTTCGCACTACTAGCAATAAAAAGGGCCGGGCTGTGCAGCCCGGCCCTTTTTATTGCTACATTACATCATCCTTTGACCGAGCCGGCCAGAATACCGCGCACAAAGTAGCGCTGCATAGCGAAGAACACTATCAGTGGCAGAATCATCGAGAGGAAAGCAGCCGCTGTCAGCAGATTGTAGCCCTGACCGTAGGTGCCGACCAGGTTAGCCACAGACAACGTTACCGGCGCTACGTCTGGGTTGCCACCCAGGTAGATCAGGGCGACCAGCAGGTCGTTCCACACCCACATAAACTGGAAGATAGCCAGCGATGCCAGCGCAGGTACCGACAAGGGCAAAGCAATCGTCCAGAACGTGCGCCAGGTCGAGGCACCATCGATATGCGCCGATTCCATCAGGTCTTTGGGCAGCCCGGCGAAAAAGTTGCGCAGCAGGAAGACCGCGAAAGGCAGGCCAAAGGCCGTGTGCGCGATCCAGACCGCGAAGTATGTACCTGTCAACCCGAGCGATGTTAACGCGGTGAAAGTGGGTCCCAACGCAATCTGTGATGGAACAACCAGCAGCGCTACTACGCCGAAGAAAATCCAGTCGCGCCCTGGGAATTTCATCCAGGCGAAGGCGTAGGCCGCGAACGCGCCGAGCAGCATGGGGATTAATGTCCCCGGTATAGAAATGATCAGGCTATTGATGAAAGCCTGGCCCATCCCGTTCTGCTGAATGACGGACTGATAGTTCTCGATGGTAAAGTGCCAGGGCGGAATCAGCCCCGTCCACCAGCCCGTGCTCGTAATCAGCTGAAACGGGCGGAACGATGAGATAAAGAGGCCAAAGGTCGGAACCGACCAGAGCAGGCCGATCGCTATGACGAGGATGGTGAGCACAGAGCCGGACCAGCCTCCCAGGTATTTGCCCTTGGCCTCCTCTTTCTCAGTCGCGCGCACCAGCTGCGTCGCTATCACTGGCGCTCCACCCTGTCCTGTGGTCACGGGAATCTCTGATGTACTCATCGCATCCTCTCCTGTGCTCGCATTCTGCGAATATTGATAACCATCACCGGCAAAATCGCCACCGTCAGCAGTATTGCAAGCACGCTTCCCACACCATAGTTACTATTGAGGAAATACTGCTTGAAAAACTGGTTGGCAATGACGTCTGTACCATAATTACCACCGGTAGTCACATAGACGACGTCAAAGATCTTGAGAATATTGATGAGCATGGTGGTGATGACGACGCCCAGAGTTGGGCCAATCATTGGAACCATGATGCGCCAGAACATAGTGACGCGGCCGGCACCATCCATTTTTGCTGCCTCTATGACTTCGTCGGGAATACCTTTGAGCGCCGCCGAGATAATCACCATGCAAAAGCCTGTCCAGATCCAGACGTAGATAACGATCAACGCGTAGGTAGCAAAGTTTTCATTCGTGACCCAGGACTGGGGTGCTATGTTGAAAAGTCCCAGGAAGGCGTTGAGCAGGCCATACTGGGTCGAACCGGATGGTTGGTAAGCGTAGACGAAGCGCCAGATGATGGCGGCGGCTGTAGCGGAAATCGCCATAGGTATGAAGAGCATGGACTTGACCAGCGCCTCGATCTTCACCCTATCTACCAGTACCGCGATCACCAGGCCCAGTCCTACAGTCAGGGTCGTCGCCAGGACCAGCCAGATCAGGTTATTCTTTATCGCACCGAGCAAGCTCGCGTTGGTGAAGACTTCCTGATAATTCCTCCATCCAACCAACCCCGTAACGTTCCCCAACAAGTCGGTCTTTTGAAAGCTGAGTATAATCGTCTCGATCAGCGGGTAGATGAAAAACGCCAGTAGTAAGATCACGGCGGGCGCGATCCATAGCCAGGCCGACCAGGTGACGCCTTCCCACCTCCTACCAGGTGGGGCAGTCACAGCAGCAGTGCGCTCTTTAACTATCGTTGCCAAACCTTGCCTCCTTTGTCAAAATAAGAGACGAACAGGGATTCCAGCGTACGCAGACTACCAGGTAAAATAGCTCGCCGATCACAGAAAGACGAAGCCTATGTCTCGTACCAATTATACCATTACGAGAGGACAAGAGCGACCCTTGAGGTCGCCCAATCCGCATCACCCTAAGAAAATGGCCCCTCACCATCCGTAGGGGCGGGCGTGGACGAGGATGTGGGGTTGGGACGCTTGCGTCGCCCGCGTCCTGTTCCTCTCGCTCCCAATTTGGGAGAACCCCATCACCCCACCACGCGGGCCACCCTTGTGGTCTAACAAGCCCATCAACATCCGTAGGGGCGAGGGCGGCGGACGTGGGGTTGGGAGTAGCATTTATGCCCCTTTATGGTCGCCCGCGTCCTGTTCATCTGGCTTCCAATTTGCGTGAACACGACCCCACCCCACGGGCGACCATAAAGGCCCTCCCAACCCCTCATCGTCCACCCTCGCCCCTACGGATCATCCGGCCCTCTGCCTTGCTTTCTGGCTTCGGTTGATGCCTCTTGGGCGACTCTACAATCTATGAACCAGACACCCACCCGTATAGGGTACGGGCGGGGCTTGCCCCCGCCCTGGATAGTACGCCGTTTCTATCGGCCCCTGCGCCTTAAGATCATCGTACGGGCGGGGCTTGTCCCCGCCCTGGATAGTGGAACCCGCCCTGTAGAATGTTCCAGGAAACGTGTAGATGTGGAGAGTATCTTACTCTCCACATCTGCATTTCCGCTGAATAGTTTACGAAGTGTAGGTCTGCATAGCCGTGGTTTCCAGCCCACTGAGTATACTATCCAGTTGTGATGGGTGCTGGATATAGTTCAGTACGCCAGCCCAGAATGCATTCTCCATCGCAGTTGGCATCAGGTCATCGGCACCAATTCTAAACGAGCTGGCTGTAGTCAACTGCATGGCTGATCTGCGCGCCACAGGATTGGGATAGAGGTTCAGGTCTAACGATTTATTCACAGAGGAGCCGACCTGACCCTTCACCCAGACGGCTTGCGCCTCAGCCGAGGCCATAAATTGCATGAACTGGCGGGTGCCGGTGTTATCTTTAAACGCCGAGAAGATATCGGCACCGCCGGTGTCCGCACCCGCAAACTGGGAGTTGATCGTCGGGAATGGGAAGAAGTCGTAATCTGTGCCCGCCTTGAGATTTGGGAACTGGGCGGTGATAAAGCCTGCCGTGAAGTCACCCAGGTAGAACATGTAGGCCTTAGGTGGCGTATCGAACGGCAGGTAGGAGG
>VBHV01000208.1:4138-6265 GCA_005881995.1 Chloroflexota bacterium
GACGCTCGCATCGGTCCAGGGAATCTGGTGTTTATACCACTTGTCGTACATATCGGGGCCATTGAGGTTGATATAGATCTGGTCAATCCAGTCGGCGCCCGGCCAACCGCTGGAGCCAGAACTTTCCACCCCTAGTGACCAGGGAAACTTGCCCTGCCCTGCAATTTTGTTCGAAAGGGCGATCAAGCCATTCCAGTCCGTGGGAACGGTATACCCATTGGCCTGGAACTGCTTCGGGCTATACCAGATAGTGCCCTTGGAGTTTGCCTTCGGCAACACAGCATATATGTGACTATTGACCGAGGCGAATTGCTGCCAGGCCGGGGCGTAGTTCTGCTGGTACACACTGCCTAAGAATGAGTCGAGTTGCAGCAGTTTCCCCTGCATAGCCAGTTGTTGGAACAGGGTCACCGAGGGCATACCGGCGACGTCGGGTGGGTTGTTGGCCCGAACGCGATTGGTCAGCACGGTCAGCAGGTCACGCGTTGTCTCGTTCTTGACCGAAATGCCGGTCTTCGTTTTGAACATAGCGGAGATGGTGTTGAAGGCGTCCAACTCATTACCGCTCCACTCGGTCAGCGCGTCAATGGATGTGACTGCAACCGGGCTGCCGCCGCTATTGACGCCGGTGCTACCACCTCCGCCGCACGCCTCCAGCAAGGCTGCTGCTGCGCTGATGCTCAGGCCAGCCGCGGTGGCCCGCTGCAAAAACTGGCGTCTGTTGATGTTGCTGGTAGTGGTGTACTCTTCGACGAGTTGATCCAGATCTCGACGGTTACGACGATCAAATGTAGGCATAAGGCCCCTCCATTGCTTAGCGTATAGTACAGTGACTGTACTCGCTACTTTGACAAGCTTGCGTATTGAACAATAGCGACTGTGAAAGACATGCAAGCCTTTAAAGTATACAAGGAAACTCTTTTTTGTAGAACATCCTTTTGGGGGCTAGCAGGGGGCTGATACTCCTGTCAAGAACCGATTATTTATGCCCGTTCCCCCGTTATTAGGAGGCGCAGGTAGCCCCCCGCTAGCCCCCAAAAGCATGTTCTACTCACCCAATCCATTCAAGATAGATACTAGGGTGTATATAATACGATGAATTGCAGGGATATCTCTCATCGAATACAAATACACCCCTCGCCAGTTAATAAAACTCCTTGCTTACGTTTCTCCTGGCTTTAGCATTGCAAATTCATTGTCATATTTCCCATACTTCACCTGTCTCTAATAGTAGGAGATATTCCCTTTCATCATTTTGCATCATTTACGAGCGAACTATGGAAGTTTGTCGAGTAATCCAGGGAGGTGAAAAAATGATCAACATGCTCCCAAACGAGCAATTGAGACGAGAGCGTCAACGGCGTGGTTGGTCCCGGCAGTACGTGGCTGAACAGATTGGGGTGGCAGATCCCAAAACCATTGGACGTTGGGAACGCGGGGTCGCCTTTCCCAGTTCTTATTTTTTACAGAAGCTCTGTACCCTATTTGGTATGCTAGCTCAGGATTTAGGACTATACCCGGTAGAGCATTCCAACACCATGCATACTCCTGCCACACGCCCAGAGTCTGACACACTCAATGTATCAGCCCTCGGTGGGCTATCCGGTATGGGATCGGCACCTATCCATCTCGCTAGCAAGGGCGGAATTAATCGGGTCTCTGCGGTAGGACGCAAGGAGAAGGCCACCCTTGCTGGCGAACTTATTTATGATAACCACATTCAGCAGCACCGCAGCGATGGCATTCTATGGGCAAGCCTCAGGCTCCGACCAAATGTGTCAAACCTGCTCGGCAGGTGGGACAGTTTTCTCGCTATGCCTGCTGCCGAAATCTAGCTCGTACCAGAGGAGGAGTTCTCGCCCCATATGCCTGAGCCAGGCTTGTCAGGATGTTGTATCATCAAGGGGAAATAGCAGATTTGCTCGGGGAAGCAGTTTGCAGTGTCAACAAGCGTTTTGGCAACTCCCCCTGAAAAGAGGGAATACCCAGGCGTCCTGAGGAGTCAGTCAATGGAGTACGAAACGCAGGATGCTCATTTGGACGAGTCAGGCAGTCCACCTGACGAGCATAGCCTCGTACTGCGGGCACAAGGCGGCGACCAGCTGGCCTTCGAGGTGCTCTATGAGC
>VBHV01000209.1:0-1860 GCA_005881995.1 Chloroflexota bacterium
AACTGCGAGTCTATCTCTTTCAGTTGCCGCTCAATCTGGCTGGGATGATGTCCGTATTGCGCGCATGCAAGCTGTACCTCGCTGATGAGCTGCTCTTCTGGCAAAGAGAAAATGCCGTCTAACGCCTGCATAAGATTCATGCCGCGATTGAGCAAGACGCCGCGCCCATCGATGAGCCGCCGGGCAAGGCCATCGTCTTTGTGACTCTTCAGGGCCTCCGAAATCTGGCGCGTGAGATCTGCAAATGGCAGCATATCCAGTTTGCGATTCAGGAAATCGACGACGTCAGCGGTCTCTCCCTCCTGCCAGCGCAGCAGGAGTTCCAGGCAATATCGACCTTCATACCGCTCGATGTTTCTGTAGATGCTGAGCAGGCGATCTTTGCATTCACACACCCACAGGGAATGAAGATAGCGCACCGCATTGACCAGTGGAAATTTGTTGAAACGCTGTTGCCCATGCACAAGCTGCACAAAATGAAAACACGCTTCAAATTCCGGTTGTAGGCGTTCAAAAGTCGCCAGTTTCTCATTCACGAGTTCTTGTATTGCCGAGGGGGTTGCCATTGTTCTCTCCTCTATCGCGCGTCATGAAAGTTATCTAAGCCAGGCATGTTTGTCTACATACAATACGAATTGCCACGTAGAAGAGATACGCCCGTTTTTTCCCGCGACCATCTTATTTCTCACCATCTAGAGGCGTCCGCGCCATAAAATCCACGATATGCTGCGCGATCTCTTCTCCCTTATCTTCCTGGAGAAAATACCCAGCACCGGAGATTACGATTTCCGACTGATCAGTGTACCGCCTCTACAGTTGAAATGACGGTGTTCGCGACTGCATCGCGGAAGTGCGGCATCACTTCCTTCGCCATGAGTTCCTGGTTTCTCAGGACCAGGTAATCGGGAATTTCGCCAACCTGCCCGCCTGTGACCAGCATACTGGCATGGAGGACATCGGTATAGTATGAGAGCTTCTCGATCACGGTGTCGACGCTGCCAGCGATGACCACGCCGGTATCCACCAGCTCTTTGAACATGCGCTTCTGGCCGAACCCACCGCCCTGGAGCGCTGCTTTGAGGCTGCGCTCGCTCATGTAGCCAGGGGGAACGAAGAATTCAGGGCGCACCTTCAGCGCTTTATCGAAGAGCCACATGATGTATTTCTCGCCATCTTTCATAGCGATGTCGTCATTTTCCGCGACCATGATGGGGACACAGAAGGCCAGTTGATCGGGCTGCGCCTCGTAGCCGTATTTCTCCTCCGCCACGCGGCGATACATATCATAGGCGCGCTGGCGTTGCTCCATCGGCATGAAGACGGTCATGTAGGGGTATTTGTGCTTCGCGGCAAAATCGATGGTCTCCATACTGGCGGTGCCTGGCAACCAGATGGGCGGGTGCGGCTGCTGGATGGGACGCGGCCAGATGTTCACATAGCGATAATTGTAATGCTCCCCCTCGAAGGCGAAGGGGCCGGGGCGGGTCCAGGCCTGGATAATCAGGTCGTGCGCCTCATCCATGCGCTCGCGGCTGAGGGTCGGATTGACGTTGTAGCTGAAGTACTCCATGCCGGTGCCGCGCACAAAGCCCGAGATGATGCGGCCGCCGCTGATAACATCGAGCATAGCGATCTCCTCCGCCACGCGTATGGGGTCATCGTGCAATGGCAGCGCGTTGCCCACGATGCCGATCTTTGCGCGTTTCACACGCTGGGTCAGCACCGCCGCCATGATATTGGGCGAGGGCATGGTGCCATAGGCGTTCTGGTGATGCTCGTTCACGATCACGCTGTCCCAACCGAGCTTGTCGGCGCGTTCGATCTCATCGAAGTAGCGGTTGTAGAGCGCGTGACCTTTGA
>VBHV01000209.1:1903-5059 GCA_005881995.1 Chloroflexota bacterium
AAATGTCAGTTTGTTCATGGATTCTCTCCTGATCTACGTAATCGATGGTCTGCCGACTAGCGGGCATAGACGCACGTCGTTATTTCTGCAAAAATTCGCGGATCGCGTTGCTCCACTCTTCTGGTTTCTCGAACATGGGCATGTGACCTGTGCCCTCCAATATCACTAACTCGGAACCGGGGATGAGCCCGTGGAAGGCATCGCCATAGGCAGAGGGAACAAGCCGATCGTTTTTGCCCCAGACAATCAATGTGGGACTGGTAATGCGCTCCAGGCGGCGCTCCAATTTGGGATCATACGTGGGGTTCCAGGCGAGCGATGCCAGGGTAGTCAGCTGGCGATATTGCGAGATCATGAAATCCGCGTTGAATTCACCGGGTATTAAGGGGGCAGCCGCCGAGAAATCATCAAAACACGCCATTAAAATCTCTTGTGCATTCATGGCGAAGAGATTGGCAATGGGCTGTCCCTTCACGCGAATACCGACTGAATTCGAAAGGACCAGTTTGCCGGTGCGTTCTGGATACCAGACGGCGAGTTCCGCCGCCATCCAGCCCCCGAGCGAATGGCCTACAATGAATGGCTTATCAAGCCCCAGGGTATCCAGCAGATCGCGAAGATACAGGATGTAATCACTCATGTCACGCATCCAGTTGGGCCGCTCGGTTAGCCCGAAGCCCGGCGTGTCCGGCGCGAAGACGTGAAATTGTTGCGCTAACGTCGTGTGAAATGCCAGCCACAGGTTACCGAGATTGGTGCCATGCAGGTAAAGTAAGGGAGGCGCGCCAGGTGATCCGGCCTCAAACATGTGAGTCGCGATGCCGCGCACATCTACCGTGCGTTCGGTCTTTTCAAGTGAAGTTGCAACGCTGGAAGCTTCGTCGAATGTCATAGTGCATCCTTCTTGGAAATAGCGGGGGACAACAAACAGTACATCATCAAGAACAAGACGGTTGACTCTCCTGGCGATTGCCGAATCTGAAAAAAAGTATACCACATTGCTGAGTACACTCAGGCAGTGTAAAAGTCGAGTTAAATTCTGTAAAAGGGTAAGATCACGATATCATCACACTCGCTTCATCACCTTTTACATAGCCCCGGAGTGTACTGACGCGCTATAGACGCTCAGCAGTGAGGATGATACAATACGTGTGGGTCTATTCCCTGACCATTTTCCATAGTTCCCTGTATTTGCACGATGCTGATTCTAGATGGAGGGAGGTGCGGCGTAGCTGTCTCCTCATAGCGGTCTACGTCCTGAACAAGCATGGATTACGGGTTCACTACAGTATCCTGCGTATTATTGCCTCTTGAAATAGGCAGGGATAAACAACTGCTGCGCAGCACATTAGAACCCCTGAATCTGGGCAAGTGGCTAGATTTGGGGCCACGCGGCCTGCGCCTCATTCCCCACGATCCTGCTTTTCCGCCAACTTATTTTAATCCCGACGGTTCGGTTGACCTGGTGAACAAAAACCTGTACCTCGATGACGTGATGACCCACATGGAGCGCATCGCTGCCGCGTTGGGATGCGAGCTTGAGTGGGATTTTTAGAACCTGGAGGCATATTTACATGAGTGACCGGAAGTTCTTCAACGAAGCAATGGAAACGCTGTCCAAGGACAAACTGAAAGCTTTGCAATTGGAGCGTCTCCAGACCATTGTCAATCGCGCGTATGCACAGAATCAATTTTATCGTAATCTGTACGATGAAGCCGGTGTGAAACCCTCGGATATCAAAGCGTTAGAGGACATTCAGAAGTTGCCGTTCCTCGAAAAGAAAACCGTGCGCGAAGCCTATCCCTATGGTATGGCCTTTAAGAAACCAGGTGACGAGGGTGGTCCGGTTGAGATTCATGCCACCAGTGGTACCACCGGCAAAAGCGTGCCGGTCTTCGCGACCAAGAAGGACATCGATTACTGGGCGGATCTCAATGCGCGCGAACTGTGGATGACCGGCATGCGCCCCGGCGATATTCTCATGAACTGCTATGGCTATGGCCTGGCAACTGGAGGCTTCGGTTTCCACTACGGGGCGATGGCAATGGACGCGATGGCCATTCCAATGGGTTCCGATGCTCGCCAGTATGATCGCATGATCGACTTCATCGTTGATTTTGGTGTGACCGCTATGTGTATGACGCCCTCCGTCGGCCTTTATGTTGGTGGCAAGGCTCGTGAGCGCGGCATCGATTTCAGAGAGACGAAGTTGAAGATCGGCCTGTTCGGCGCGGAACCCTGGCCCTGGGAAACGCGTATGAAGCTCGAAGAACTCTTCAACATCACAGCATACGACGAATTCGGTATGACGGAGTTCCTCGGCCCGGGCATGACCTGTGAATGCGAAACCCGCGATGGCATGCACGCCTGGGCGGATGCCTTCCTGGTCGAGTGCATCAACCCCGACACAGGCGAGTGGGTCGAAGAGGGGAAGGATGGTGAATTGGTCTGGACATGGCTTACCGCCGATGGCACGGCCATGATCCGCTATCGCAGCCGCGACCTCTCGCGCGTGTGGTGGGAGGAGCGCTGCGCCTGTGGCCGCACACATCCCAAGATCGCCGCCATTAAGGGGCGCAGCGACGATGCCGTCTCGATTCGCGGCCTGATCGTCTTCCCCAGCCAGGTTGAGGCCGCGCTGGTGAAGTTCCCCGAGACCGGCGCGAATTTCCGCATCATCGTTGACAGGCGCAATGACCTCGATACCTTTGACCTCAAAGTCGAAGTGAAGGATGCGTCAGCCTTGAGCGATGCCGCACGCAACCAGGCCCTGAGCCGCGAAATGGCCGAGGCCGTCAAGACCGTGACGGGCAACTCGCCCAAGGTAGAGCTGGTTCCCGCCGATAGCCTGCCGCGCGCCAGTGGTGGTGAGTCAAAGACCGCCAGCGCCCGCGTTGAGGACCGGCGCAAGAAGTAGCGCTGCATTTGCTGATCGGCACGTCAAATCAATGAATGCGCGGCCACAGTGATTCACATAATTCACTGTGGCCGCGCTCTGGTTTATAATACTTTCATAAGACTCGCCTGGATTGTACCTTAAGGAAGGAGAAGGAAATCATGCCCCAGCTTCATCTATCGCCGGAGAAACTGCTCACCACGACGCGCTCAGTCCGCAAACGCCTGGACTTCTCGCGTCCGGTGGAATTGGAGGTGAT
>VBHV01000210.1 GCA_005881995.1 Chloroflexota bacterium
CCAATATCCATTGCCGCTACCGCAGGTAATTTTTCAAGCACTGCCTTAAAACCACGATCCATGTTAATGCCATGATCAGCATCCCCAATGGGAGAGTCAAGTTGCGTGAGAAACTCACGATTTTCGTGCAGCACCAGCGCGACCTGGTTAATCCAGCGCACGGTATCCTCAGTTGTAATTGGCATTGTCTCCTCCATGATGCTCAGGGATGAACCCTGTACTCACCTATATGCTGATAGCACAATTTCATCTCGAAAGGGGCTGGCGTCCACTACCTGTCTCGATACATTGTACTATGTAATCTGTTCGCAGGGATGCGATTATGATCTTTCAAATGAATGGGGTTAGATGGGCGGCGGGCGACGCAAGCGTCCCATCCCCTACGGATTGTGAAAGATTATTATCGCGTCCCTACGAATCATAGGTAAGCACAAGGTTCAGTCCCTGCCTCATGCCCTTACATACCCCAACGCAGCGCGGGAGTATGTACAGGCGCATCCCAGTAACGGGTCAATTCATCATCGAGCCGCAACAGTGTAATCGAGCAACCAGCCATTTCGAGCGAGGTGATATAGCTGCCAATGAGCGAGCGGGAGATCGTGATATCCCTGCCGCGCAAAATTTTAGCGAGTTCTCCGGCAACAACGTACAATTCGATCAGCGGAGTACCGCCCATGCCATTGACGAAGGCCAGTACGCGCTCGCCAGCTTTCAGGCCAAGGTCCTCAATAATCGGGTTGGCGAGCATTTCTGTGACCTCGGCGGCGGAAGCGAGCTTGACACGACGACGGCCAGGCTCCCCATGAATGCCGATGCCAATCTCCATTTCGTCTTCACCAAGCTCAAAGGTAGGCTTGCCCGCCGCCGGAACTGTGCAGGATGTCAAGGCCATACCCATGCTGCGGCCCTGATCATTCACCTTGCGCGCCAGCTGCGCGACCTGCCCCAGTGGTGCGCCCGCCTCGGCCAGGCCGCCCACGATCTTTTCCAACAACACGGTAACGCCTACACCGCGCCGCCCAGCTGTCCAGGTGCTATTCTGGACAGCTACGTCGTCGTTGGTTACGACGCTTTCTACCTCGATTCCCTCAGCCGCGGCCATTTCAGCTGCCATCTCGAAGTTCAGCACGTCACCCGTGTAATTCTTGACGACATGTAGCACGCCTGCGCCGCCATTCACAGCCTGGGTTGCGGCAAGCATCTGATCGGGTACTGGAGAAGTAAAAACGGCTCCAGGGCAGGCTGCATCGAGCATGCCATGACCAACAAAGCCTCCGTGCATTGGCTCATGACCACTTCCACCACCAGAGATGATGCCCACCTTGCCCCGCACCGGAGCATCGGCACGCACAATAATCTGGTTTTTGTAATCGACGCGCAGTAATTCGGGATGCAGCGCTTCCATACCAGCCAGCGCCTCTGTTACCACATCTTCTGGCCGGTTGATGAGTTTCTTCATGTCTATCTCCTTCTTGAGAGGATTTGTAAGGTATTTCCGACGTTAAAAGCTCAATCCAATACTAACGCGGGGATTCGACTGCGGATTCTGAAACACCGCCAAGTTCAGGGCTACCCGCTACCTGGCGCCCGCGCGACAAGAAGTCATAGACGATTACACCGAGTACACCGCCTAAGAGTGGACCTACAAAATAGACAATCAAATGGGAAAGGTCATATTTACCGCCGAGTAGAACTTGCAGCAGGGCCGGACCGAGCGCACGCGCTGGATTGAGAGCCACATTGGTGACAGGGCCAAATGCGAAAATCTCACCTGCGACCATCAGGCCAATAATCAAACCTGCCCAGCCTGAGGGTGCCCGACCATCCACAGCCGTTCCCATAATGACCATAAGCAGGAAGAAGGTGCCAATCGCCTCCATTGCAATGGCTACAACCCAACCACCACCTGTTCCGTACAGGGTTATTGCATTACCAAAGTCCGTCGCACCAAGTCCAGCACCCTGGGCCGCGGCCGTCCAACCAAAGCCGAGTGCAATGACTAGCGCGCCCAAAATTCCGCCCAGGATTTGCGCAACCCAGTAAACCGCTGCCTCGTTCCAACTGATGCGCTTGCTAACGGCCAGTGAAAACGTGACCGCGGGGTTAATGTGACAACCGGAGATGTGACCGATGGTGTAGACCATCGCCGCGATGGCAAATGCGAATGCCAGGGCGATCATGCCGAGATCAGCCATAGTAAATGCAGTTGGAGGTTTGGCACCATTGAGTAGAAAAACCGCTGCCGTAATGGAGCCTGCTCCAATCCATGTGAGGAAGGAAGTTCCAAGCAATTCAGCTACAAACTTCTGTGTAAGTGTCGGTGTTCTGTCCATGCTTTAGCTGTCTACCGAAAGTGGCAGACAACCTCCTTTCGAATCGAAACGTTCGACTGTTGTAATGAGATGACCGGGTGACACAACATAACATCTGTAAAAAAGACTTCGCGTACAAAGCTTACGCTAACGCTATAACCAGACGCCTACGTACCTCCTCTCCTGTTCGATCGGTCTGAACATCTGTAATTGCTTCCTACTTATGAGATAGCAATAATCGTGCCAAATCTG
>VBHV01000211.1 GCA_005881995.1 Chloroflexota bacterium
GCTCTTGCTGATTGTGCCGCGCTTGCTGGGATTTTACCTGTTTCCGGCGGGATTTCCGGTAGTTGGCGCGCCAGCGATTGCCACTATCTCCCTGACGGTCAAAAGCCAAGCATTGCAGGATAGTTACCTATTGATGGCCTCGCCAGGGGTTACGCAGCCTGACCTCACCACAAGGGCCATCCCTGATCGCCAGATCACAGTCACGGTAAGCGGCAGCCGGGAAACCGCGACTTCCGGTACACAAACGCAGGCGGGCATGCAAGCCTCTGGTTCGCTACTCTTCGATAATAGCAGCCATCGTACAATTCCGGTACAGGAAGGCACGCAGTTCACGACAGCTACAGGCATCCAGGTGATGCTCACACAATCGGTAACGATTCCCCCTAGAAGCAATGGCACGGATGGGACGATCTTCGCTTCGGCGGTAGCCAGTGTGCCAGGAGCGGCCGGAAATATTGCCGCCAACGCCCTCAATGCTAGCTGCTGCAACGACCAGGTAACGGTCAGCAATCCACAACCATTTAGCGGAGGCGTAGACCCGCACGTGGTGCATATAGTAGCCCAGGCCGACCTGGATGGTGTGCGCAATGCGCTCAGTCAGGGCCTTCAAAGGGAAGCGTTGCAGAAGATCCAGGGTCAGATAGCCACGAATGAGGTAGCCGCCGCATCACCTGCCTTTACCACGCAGGTACTCCCGAATAAAGCCATTGGTACACCTTCTGAACTGGTGAATGTACTGGTGAACATGACTGCTACGGAGACGGTGTACAAGCCACAGACGGCGCGCCAGGTCGCTCAACAACTCTTAAGTAAAGAGGCGGCACAGAGCGTGAGCAATAGTTATCAACTGAAGAATGGACTTTCGGTTGCGACTCCTGTCATCACATCACAGGGGAAAAATGGCGTGATTTATCTCAGCGTATCTGCTCATGGCCTCTGGATCTATCATCTCACACAACAACAGGTGGATGGGTGGCGACAATCGATCAAAGGGGCGACTCCCCAGTTAGCGCAAACCTTCCTCAAAGCGCAGCCTGGCGTGGCGGGCGTGCAGATTGCACTTCCCTTCGGCGCGGATCACCTGCCTGCATCCATCGATCAAATTTCGATGGTGCTGGTCAATATCTAGACGCCCCATGTGCTATACTTATGCCGTTAGAATGGTGTCGGCAGCGTGCCAACCTGACGCCACAAGGCAAAACTGGAAACAAAGGGATCATGTGTTATGGATACAGCAGAAGCACCCAAAGGTGAGATACACTATTTGCACTCGATGCTCGATGCTATTGGCAACACTCCATTGATGCGCTTCAATCGCATTGCCAGCGATGTACCGCCGCTGGTGCTGGCGAAAATGGAAATGTTCAACCCCGGCGGCAGCGTCAAGGATCGTATTGGGCCAGCGATGATCGAGTATTGCGAAAAGCTCGGCCTGCTGCGTCCAGGTGGCACGATTGTTGAACCAACGAGCGGCAATACGGGTCACGGCTTAGCCATTGCCGCGGCCATCAAGGGCTATCACTGCATCTTCGTGATGACCGACAAAGTGAGTGAAGAGAAGCGCAGCTTGCTGCGTGCCTATGGCGCGGAAGTGGTGATTTGCCCCAGCAGCGTTACCCATGATTCGCCCGAACATTATAAAAACGTGGCGCACCGGCTGGCCGATGAGATACCTGGAGCCTGTTGTCCCGATCAATACGCCAATCCCGCCAACCCTGCTACCCACTATGCCACCACCGGTCCCGAAATCTGGCGCGATACCGCGGGCCGCATCAGCGCCTTTGTCGCAGGTATCGGAACCGGCGGCACGATTACCGGAACTGCCCGCTACCTGAAAGAACAGAATCCCAACGTCAAAATAATTGGCGCGGACCCTCCCGGTTCGGTCTATTCGGGCGATACTCCTGGTCCCTACAAGGTCGAGGGCATCGGCATGGAAATGTTCCCCAAAAACTATGATCCATCGGTGGTCGATGAAGTGATTCGTATCGATGACCGCACCTCGTTCAACTGGGCACGGCGGTTAGCACGCGAAGAAGGTATCCTAACCGGAGGATCGGCCGGCACCGCTATCGGTGCGGCACTCGTCTATGCGCGTCGCCTGCCCGCCAATGATCTGGTGGTTGTGCTGCTGCCAGATACTGGACGCGGCTATCTCAGCAAGCAATTCAACGATACCTGGATGCGAGAAAATAACTTGCTGGTGCAGGCAGAGAACACCGAACCTGGCCTGCGCGACGTACTGACCTATCGCCGCACCCATACGCGCACTATGCCGCTCGTCGTCAGCGTTGCCCCTAGTGATTCGATTGCCGACGCGGTAGAACTACTGCGCCGCTACGGCATCAGCCAGACTCCCGTGATGGATCAGGGCCGTATGGTCGGCAGCTTGACGGAGAATCTGCTGCTGCGCCATCTTGCAAGCGGTGAGCCGCTTGCATCGATGGTTGTGCGCGATCTGCAAGGCCCGCCATTTCCCCGGTTACAGGGTGATGCCCTGGCGCAGGAAGCGTACACGCTCTTTAGCTCCGGCCAGTCCGCAGTCGCAGTCATGCACGGGGAAACACTGGAAGGTATTGTCACGAAAAGCGACCTGCTGGAATTCTGGGCGCATTCGCGAAACGTATAGAAACAATGTTCATCGCTTGCTCTAATTACCTGTCACCCAGAAGATAATAGACGCGGCTCCGTTGAACTGGATTTGCCAACAGCCAGGGGTAGGCACGTTCACGATGGATGGATAATTCGCACCAGGGGTAGTCGAACCAGCCAGTGAGAATGTTTGCTGAAAGGTCTCCTGGGGTGAGGACACCTTTACCCCTGTGATCGTTGCTGTGTCAGGGGAATTGGACGCGTCCAGAATCCAGAGGATTTTCGTACTCCGGCTGCCATCTGGATAACGCCCTCCGGTATGCAAGGGTTGATAGGTATTGGTTTGCCTGTAGTTTGGCTCCACGAAAAAGAGGAAGGCTGTGACTTGAGAAGAAGGCGGATCGGCTCTGATCCATGGCACGTCTTCTAAGCCGGATTTCCCTAATGAACCAGCGTAGACAGGATTCACCGGGCAGGTGGCAGGGATAGGTATGTCTGGCTGGAGCTGGAGGAAATGCCCGCCAGGTGAAGGGTGTGTCGTTGGCACAGGCAAGAGTCCTACGCTTGTGGGTGGGGCAGTGAGAGTCACCTGGGGAATGGTCGCTGTTGGTTTCGCGCTCTGAGGCAATGTAGGTGAGCCACTGCTGCATGCAGTGACCAGTAGCAGCAAGA
>VBHV01000212.1:0-3990 GCA_005881995.1 Chloroflexota bacterium
CGCTGCAACGGGATGTCATGAATGGTATCTGCCATGCGAACAATTTGCGCGGTGGGACAGAGTTCTTGAATAAGCGCAATACCCTCTCTACGCATGGCTAAGAACGCCTTTTGCTGTTCGCTGGCAGGCTGCAGTTCAGCCACAATCAGCTTCACCGGGCAGCGTACGCGGCTATACAGTTCAAAGGTCGGTTGATCCCACATAGCGCCGATGACTTGCAGGTGATTCTCGAAGTCCAGGCGCGGGGCAACCGTATCATCATCCCGCACCTGCACAATAAGCAGCACACTCTCTTCCAGTTCAGGCGACCACTGCTCACCAAGCGGGCCGCCGCGAAAATACGAAAGAAAGGTTTCACGCGGCGTTCCCGCGAAACGCGGCGGCGCGAGGTCTTTGATGGCCTGCTCGCGTGACCATCCGGGGCGCTGCGAAAACTGGTTGGTCGCGCCATCCACCAGTACCAGTGCCGTCACCAGGTCTGGATAGGTTGCGGCGTATTGCAGCGCGACTCCCGCTCCCCACGAATGCCCAACCAGTACCGGGCGCTCAATCTCAAGTGCGCTGATGGCAGCCCTATCGTCGGCGATGATAGTATCGAAATCGTAGCCGCTATCGGGTTTCTCGCTCTCACCATGTCCACGTTGATCCAGCGCGGTGACAACATACCCGCGAGCAGCCAGGAGAGGTGCAACCAGGTTCCATATATGCAGGGATGAGGCCAGGCCATGCAACAATAGGATAGGAGGCAGGTCAACGCGAGGAGAGCCAGCCGCAGGCGGCTGCCAGCTCCGGTAGCGCAGGCGCAGGCCATTGGCAGGCACAAAAGCATCTATTGGTTCGATAGGCATAGAGGATGACACTCCTTGAATATTTGCCTAAAGTATATCATCTCTCATGCCATAAACTCACAAGGAGCGCCACCGTCATGAGATTTTACCTATGACAGGGACACCCCTCGTATCAGTTCGCTTTTTTATAAAAAAGACCTGGACAAACTATTCGTATTGCAGGTCTTCTCCAGGCTCAATTTCGTCCTCCTCAATATCCTCCTCGTCTTCATCGTACTCGTCGTTCTCATCATATTCATCGAGATAGGTCAAATCGGGAAAATCGCTTGAATATGATAGCTCCCGCCGAATCTGGATAGTTGGGTGGATGAGTGGAAATGGCTTCAATCCCTCCGGCGCAGCCGGACCATCCATCTGCGGTTCGTATGCTGGCATGCCCTCGCGCACCAGCACTTCCTCCCCCCATGCCATCGACTCAAAGCCCAGGCGGCGCAGGTCCATGACCATGCCGGGCCAGGTGTCTTCGGCATCTACCGCCCACCAGTTACGTCCCTCCACATTTACAGGTCGAACACGCAAAGGTCGGTTAAGATCGCCCAGATTAGCCATGAACGTGACACGTTTCTTTTCGGCTTTTTTCATCATTGGCTAGAACCGTCCCTTCTGTACTTGAACAAACGTGCATCGTTTTCCTACTCATCATTCCCAACAAAGGCTATCGCCCATCGCACTGAACAATTCCGCTGCCAGTTACAAAAGTTGGAACCCAACGCTTATGGATAACATACCACATAAACAAGTTTGTATGCTAGTGGTCAAGTGTAAGTACGCAATTTGGCATTCTATGGATTATTTTGATATATCTTACTACGTTTATTCGTTGGACAGCATCACAACTTGCTGAAAGATGTGATCCATGCTATCTTGTAAGCATGGAAGAAAAGTCAGCCAAAGATACAAAGATGATAGCCCAGGAGCGGCGCCAGCGCATTTTCGAGGATATCGAATCCAGCGGCATTGCCTCGGTGCGCGACCTGGCACAACGTTTTGAGGTCTCAACCATCACGATTATGCGCGACCTGCAAGAACTGGAGCAGGAAGGCCTGATTCGCCGCGTGCATGGCGGAGCGATCAGTGTGCGAGGCGCCAGCTACGAACCACCCTTTATCGCGCGTGAATCTCAATTCTCGACAGAAAAACAGCGCATCGCGGCAAAAGCGGTGGACTTGATAAACGAAGGCGATAGCCTCATCCTCGATGTTGGCACAACCACCTTAGAGATTGCGCGCGCGCTCAAAGGCAAACGCAATCTAACCGTATTAGTTACCAACCTGCGCGCCGCCCTTGAACTCGCCAGCCAGCCAGCCATTCAGGTGATCGTCATAGGCGGAAAATTACGCGCCAGCGAACTTTCCCTGGTAGGACACCTGGCCGAACAAACGCTGCGCACCTTCCAGGTCGATAAAGCCTTCATCGGTGTAGGCGGCATTACCATCGAACACGGCCTGACCGAGTTCAATTTTGAGGAGGCGGGAACAAAACGCACCATGATCGACCGTGCCCGCCAGCGCATCGTGGTCGCCGACCATACCAAATTCGGCAAGGTCATGCTGACCACCGTCGCCTCGGTTTGCGGCAAATGGGCGTTGAGGTGGTGCTGGCATAACATGTTGATCACCGTACTTGAAAGGAAATCATAGATATGCTTCTTACGGCGCTTAAAAACGCAAACCTGGCATTGGCCTTTTTCCTTGAACTGGCTGTCCTGACTACACTTGGTTATTGGGGCTTCCAGACTGGGCAGGGAACCCTCGCTAAGGTTGGACTCGGCATTGGTTTTCCAGCACTGGCTGTGGTGGTGTGGGCACTTTTCGGGGCACCGCAAGCAGCGTGGAGGCTGCAAGGACTCTGGTTCTTAATTCTGCGAGTGGTCTTCTTCGGTTCAGCTGCTGTAGCCCTCTTTGCCGCTGGAGGCCGCGTTCTGGGTGTGGTATTCACGCTGGTCTTCGTGGTCAACCTTGCCTTGATCTATGCGTGGGCACAGTAACAAAGGCGATGTCAACTGGGTGCGCAACCGGCGTGCGGCGGGTCTGGTATACTACACTCTACTACACAGCATCAGGCGCAACCCACGCTTTCGCCCGTTCCACCGCCCTTAACCACACTTGATAATGCCGATCAATCTCATCATTCTTATGAGGCCCGTAGCTCGCCGCCTCTCTCCACAGCGAAGCCAGTTCGCTCTGATCTCCCCAAAGACCAGCACCCAACCCGGCCATGAAGCCAGCACCGAGGGCCGTCGTTTCGCGCATCGCCGCTACGCGCACTTCGACTCCAGAAATATCGGCCAGGGATTGCATGAGAAAGGCGTTATCGGACGCGCCGCCATCCGCTTTGATACTGCTGATGGATCGGCCCGTATCCTGGGCCATGGCTTCGAGGACATCACGCGTGCGATAGGCAATGCCTTCCAGAGCAGCACGCACGATATGAGCGCGAGTTGTGCCGCGCGTCAGGCCGACGATGGTGCCGCGAGCGTAGCTATCCCAGTAAGGAGCGGCAAGACCGGCCAGCGCGGGCACAAACGCGCTCGCAATAATCCCCAGGCCGTCGCGTAACCACTGCACAGCCGCACCCGCGACATAGATGCCGCCATCCAGGGCGTAGCTAATGGAGTCGGGCAGCGACCAGGCCACCGTTGGCACCAACCCGAATTGCGAGATAGGAATAGTGTAACCTGTATTCATCAGGATGAACGCCCCGGTCCCGTAGGTCACTTTCACATCGCCAGGAGCATAGCAGGCCTGCCCAAAGAGCGCAGCCTGCTGATCGACAAGAGAGGCGGTAATGGGAAGTGAGTGGCCCAGTATGTCGGAACGAACAGCGCCAAATTGCGAGCAGGAGGGCTGGATAGCTGGCAGGATCGAGCGAGGTATTTCCAATACGTCCAGCACATCTTGATCCCAATCGCGTGTGCGCGGGTTATAGAGCATGGTGCGTGAAGCGGTGGTATCATCGGTACGATGCTCGCCGGTCAGCGACCACAGCAGCCAGGCGTCGGTTGTTCCCGCCAGTATTTCGCCGCGCTCAGCCATGTGACGCGCATCCGGCACGGAATCGAGCAGCCAGCGCAGCTTGGTTGCCGAGAAATAGGGATCAATGGGCAGCCCGGTGCGTTCCTGGATAAGTTTGCCATCCGCGC
>VBHV01000212.1:4152-4778 GCA_005881995.1 Chloroflexota bacterium
TAAATCGCGCGGGTCTTGGTCAACCCACCCTGGATGTGGAGAGGTCAGTGGAATTTCACTTGAGCACTCGGCAAGGCAATGCGCCTGCGCATCAAAGATCAGCGCTTTGGTGCGCGTCGTCCCCTGATCTATGGCAAGTATGGCTGGAAGCATGGCGATTCTCTGTGTTTCTCTTTGGATACCCATCCGTCCGTAGGGACAATGGGCTGTGGTGAAGAGGGGAGGGGGCCTTGTGCTTGTCCTGTGTGCCTGCTCGCTACCTCAGGAGGACAAGCACAAGGCCCCCTCCCAGCCTTTCCACCACCCATCGTCCCTACAAAAATTTTGATTGCCCTTCGACAAATTGATCAACTCGCGGCGTTCTCCGTTTCTGCCGGTTCAGGCACTGTGCGCAGCACTGCTGGCCGGGTGACGAGCATCCACACGAAGTAGATCAGGCCGATCCCAAACATGACCAGGGAATAGATCCAGGGTGGGCCGAACAGGGCATCGCGGAAGATAGACAGCTCGAAGAGCAGCCACACAATCGAGAGAATGATGATGGGCCACTCAAAGGCTCCCAGTCTGAAACCGTGCGTCTCCGGCAGTTTACGACGGGCATAGATGTACAGGAGTACTGTAGCCAG
>VBHV01000213.1 GCA_005881995.1 Chloroflexota bacterium
ACATTTTTCAGGTTATGCAGCCGGGCGCCGCGAATAGTGATGTAAGCGGTCATCAGACCTCCTGGATAAAGAGATTTGGGACGCAGTTTGTGTCGTCAGCGTGCGTACTCGCGCCACAACTGTGACAGCCTGGCCGAGCGTTGTGTGACGCACTGCGTAAGCGCCAGGCCCATCTCAGGCTACCCTTGTGAGGGGGATAGAGGGACAGAGAAGGCTCGTCCCCTACTCCTCCATTCTCCCTAAACCCGTTACCCCCTCTCGGTCCCCCTGGGGGGCCATTCGGTGCCGATTGGGGGGGTGGTAGCGGGCACCGCACACACCATGCCTTCGCTGAAGCCCGCCGCGCCGATGCCGAGCGCCAGGTTGAAGCGACCACGCATGTTCTCCAACGCGATCACGTGCGTGAGCTCCACGAGCTGGGCGTCGTCGAAGTGCTCCCGCAGCTCGGCGAAGAGCGCGTCAGACACCTCCACAGGCGTGCGGCTCATGCCGACCGCGTAGTCGAGTACGAGCTTCTCAAGGTCAGTGAAGAGCGCGCTAGTCCGATAGGAAGGCAGCGCCAGCAGTTGCTCATCGCTCAGGCCTGAGCGACGCGCGACCTGCGAGCCAAAGTCGATGCAGTACTCACAGTGCGTGAGCGTGGCCGCCTTCAGCTCTGCCAGATTCTTGAGGCGCTCGTCGAAGCGATGCAGCTTGGCTGTGGCCTGCTCAAGCCTGGCGTAGCCGCGCAGCAGCCCAGGCACGTGCGCGTACATCTCGAGCGGTTCGATCATGCGCTCGGTCTCGCGCCCAGTGAGCCGCGCGATCTGGCGGCGCGTGAAGAAATAGGCGAGCTTCACGAGCGGCCCGGCTTCGCGGGCGGAGACTCCTACAATGCGTGTCATGTCATGCTCCTTTTCCCAGGGGTTGCGAATCTATCTTATGTCGACGATGATCTGGTGCTCGCGCATGGCTTCCTCCTGTTGTGCTCGTACAAAGTGGCACGACTAGTATAGCCAAAAGTGGCTCTTGTGTCCATCCCAGTTTTGCGTTCTACGAACCACCGTTCAACTCTGGTGACAAGCGTGCCCGCCAGGCGTCGGAGAGCTACACGAGACAGCTGACGGCTTTGCTAACAGAGGGGCGTCGGGGTGATGCCGTCGCACTGGCTATGACAACGTGGGGAGCGCCTGCTGAAGCGATTGCCGGGATGCGCCAAACGCCCATCTGGTCACTCTTCGAGTCGGTGGCACCGACGCTTGCCTACGATAATGCCGTCATGGGGGATGGCTCTGTCCCCACAGAACGGCTGGCAACCATCACGGTACCCACGCTGGTCATCGACGGTGGAGCGAGTCCCGCGTTCATGCAGAACGCCGCACAAGCGGTGGCACATGCCCTCCCCAATGCACAGCGCCGTACCTTGGAAGGTCAGACGCATGATGTCACCCCAGAAGCTCTCGCTCCCGTGCTGGTGGAGTTCTTCATGGAGACAAAACGGTACATGTCATAATTCGGTCAATCTGTCGCGTGTAGAGATACCGTGATCCTTTCGGGCTCTCTCCTCTTCGAGCATATTCGCTGAAAGGAGGGTCGATTCTGTCCTCCTTTCAGGATATACTTGAAGGAGAAGAATAGTCAAGCACAAAGAAAGAGGAAAGCAACCATGACGACCATGCAGATGAAACTCGAACTGATACTGGTACCTGTCACAGACGTTGACCGCGCAAAGGCTTTTTATACGGAGAAGATCGGCTTTCATGCCGATTTTGACCATCAGGTCCGGGAGGGTCTGCGCTTCGTCCAGTTGACCCCTCCCGGTTCGGCCTGCTCCATCGCGATTGGGGTGGGCATCACCACCATGCAGCCTGGATCACTCGAAGGGTTTCTTCTGGTGGTCCCGGACGTGAAAGCCATCCGCGAGGAACTGGTCAAACGAGACGTTGACATCAGTGAGATCGATGTGCAGGATTGGGGATCTTTTGCGTATTTTCGTGATCCCGATGGCAATCGCTGGTCATTGCAGCAACTCCCCAGTCGCACCTAGCTTCCAAACAGGTGCTCGTTCGGCAGCTTCAGGTGTGGAAGATGACAGCACTGCTGCTCTCTCGCTGATGAAGGGCCTATGAGGGATACCGGAGCGTGCATTCCCGCTCCGGTGTCCCTCATTGGGCCAATCTTTTGTGAGTAAGCAAGCTGGCTCTTTATGTGAGGATGAGCCTCAAAAAACGACCGATAGTGAGATGCCCTCATCGGTTAGATTATGATCACATCGCACAGTCTCTCCCTTGACAATTACTTGCATCTTTGCTAATATTTTGTTAACACAAAAGTTGTGACTATGAGAAAGTTGTAAACATGCAACAAATTACTCAAGAGGAACGTGAAATTCTTGCCCAGAGCATGAGCCAGTTTCGCCGTACCATCATACGTGAATTTGTTGCTGGCATCGTACGTGCCTTCGGCAACTTTGACTTTTCGCTGCCCCAGATGGCTACCCTGCTGCTGTTGGACGAGGAGGGTGAGCTGACGATCAAGCAGGTAGCCGAAGACCTCGGCCGTTCGGTCTCAGCTACCAGTCGTTTGCTTGATCAACTGGTGGAGCGCGGCATGGTCAGTCGGCGCGAGGATGAGCGTGATCGGCGTGTCAAGCGTGTAGCGATTACTGAGCGTGGTCGCACACTCATCGCCGCTCTGGAACGAGAGCGTGCGGAAGCGCAAATGGTTGTCATGGAATATCTCTCGGCTGAGGAGCGAGCAGAGGTTATCCACGCTATGACCCTGCTCGCCGAAGTCGGTCTGAGGAGGAAGCGTCATGAGCAGCTCAAGCCAGGAACAACAGAACAGTGAGCACCTACTGAGCGAGGTAGCACTCGTTCTGCCCTTTACGGACATTGATCGCACCGCATTGCCTATTGTCGGTGGCAAGGCCGCGAATCTGGGCGAAATGACCCGTTCCGGATTACCTGTCCCACCCGGCTTCTGTGTGACCACAGCTGCTTACGCACTTGTAGCCGCGAGTGCTGCCATCAAGCCTATTCTGGTCGAGCTTGCCACGACTGCCGCCTCTGATACTGCCCGTCTCGCGGAGTTGGCCTCAGTTGTACGAGCCAAACTGCTTGCAGCACCCATACCAACCGGTATTGCGGATGCTATTATCAAGGCATATCGGACATTGGGAGATGGGAACGCCATTCCCGTCGCGGTGCGTTCCTCCGCCACTGCCGAAGATTTGCCTTTCGCTAGCTTTGCAGGTCAGCAGGACACCTATCTCAATACAACATTGACCACCGCTCATTCCGCCTTGCTGTCGCCATCCAGCGCATGATTGAGTCCACCGTGTCAGGAGTCCTCTTCACAGCGAATCCACTGACCGGCAAACGACGCCAGGCCGTCATCGATGCCAGCCCCGGCCTGGGTGAGGCCGTCGTCTCCGGCGCTGTCAACCCAGACCATTTCGTGATCATTACCTCTACTGGTGAGATTGTTGAGCGTCATCTTGGAGATAAACATTTGCTTATTCAAGCTCTCCCTGATGGCGGAACGCAGCGCATCGAATTGGCTGATGGGCGTCGTAATGAAGCCTGCCTCTCAGATGAGCAGATACGTGCTCTCGCCTCGCTGGGAGCACAGGTTGAGGCCCAGTATGGAGTACCACAGGATACGGAATGGGCCATTGATCCCTCGGGTCGTCTCTGGCTTGTGCAGGCACGCCCGATCACGACCTTGTTCCCTCTGCCTGCCAGCGCACCTCAGACCGACGATGTCCTCCGTGTCTACTTTTCGATCAATGTGGTTCAGGGTGTTTACCGGCCCTTCACACCGATGGGCGTGCAGACGTTTCGGCTGATAGCTTCCGCGGTGGCCACCTTCATCGGTTTTCCACCTCGCGACCCACTGATCGGCCCTACCGCTTTCGTTGAGGCGGGTCAGCGTCTCTTCGTCAATGTGACGCCCGTCCTACGCAGTTCCTTCGGACGTCGGCTCCTGGGACGGGTATTGGGAGCTATGGAGGCTCGTACCGACGCTATCTTCAGCCAGCTTGTCAGTGATCCGCGCCTCTCGCTTGTTCCAACACCTCGCTGGCGGCTCTTCCGTACCCTCCTCTCGCTGGTGATCCGCGCACGTACCCCTTTCTACATGCTCCAGGCATTGGTCAGTCCGGCAGCCACACGAGCAAGGACAAAGCGGGTAGAAGTACAATTCCGTCAGTTGAGCGGGATAGTGGCGAGCGCCAGTGCCGCCGATGGCTTGCATGAGGTTGAGCATTTCATTCTTGAGAAAATGCCCCGACTTTTTTTCAGCCTCGTTGCCACGGTAGGAGTTGGGCTAGGTGCCAATGTCCTGGCCGGTAAACTCCTGCAAGGGCTTGCTACCGATGATGAACGACAGACGGTCTTGCGCGGCCTTCCTTACAACCCGACGACTGAAATGGATCTTGCACTCTGGGCGCTTGCCGGACGCATCTCTGCCGAACCGACTACCGCGCAAACACTACGCGCAACACCCCTGCAACGGCTCGCCCAGGACTACCACGACAACCTGCTTCCCCCAACGTTGCAGCAGGGTCTGGCAGATTTCCTCCGTACCTACGGTCACCGTGCGGTCGCCGAGATCGACCTTGGCCTTCCACGTTGGAGCGAAGACCCTACCCATATCCTGGGAATCCTCATCAACTATCTTCAGCTTCAGAACCCCGAACTGGCTCCAGACGTGCAATTCCGCAGAGGAGCCGAGGCCGCCGAAGCGATGGTCGCTGAACTTACCCGGCGTGCCACTCGCAAGGGACGCCTGCGAGGCATGCTGGTCGGGTTTCTCCTGAACCGTACACGCGCTTTGGTGG
>VBHV01000251.1 GCA_005881995.1 Chloroflexota bacterium
CGTTACGGCCAGCCACGACCGCATCACCTCGGCGCAGCGGCGCAGCACAAACGCGCCAGCCCCGCTGGAGCGAATATCCTCCAGGCCGGACAGGTATTCGCCCAGGAAGCCATAGAAATCGGCACTGGCCTGGCGCTCTGCGGCCCAGGAGGGTGTGGCAACGGCGCGGATGCGCAGCATGGCTGTCAAGGCCAGCACGACAAAGGCGCTCATCCCCAGGCCCACCCGCCAGTCCACGTGATAAAGCAGCCCGAGCACACCCACCAGCAAGACGCCGTTGCCGAGTACATAGACCACAAAGCGTGAGAAGAAGCGGGCCAGGGTGGCCACGTCACCGTCCACCCGCTCGATCAACTCGCCCGGCGTATGGGCCGTGTGAAACGTGGCATCTAGTCGCAGCAGGTGGGCGACAAGGTCGGCGCGCAGCGCGTTCGTGGCCGCCCAGCTCACCTGTTCGGCCACGTAGGTTTCGACGACCGCCAGGCCCTGGCCCGCCAGTGCCAGACCCATAGTCAGTAGCGCCAGGACGATTAGATCGCGCAGATCCCCGCCGGAGGTGGCCTGATCGATGAAGCGGCTCGCCACCAGGGGTGTGACCACCTGCACACAGATGGTGCCGCACAGGATCACAGCTAGCAGGCCCATCCGCGGCCACTGTGGCTGCAGATAGTGGGCCAACAGCCGCCAGTAGCGGTTTAGTGCCTGAAAGAGGTAAGTAGCCAGGAAGCGCCAAGAGCGTCTCAACTGAACGTACATAAATCTATTTTCTTCCTTTCGCTCAAGAGCGTTGCAGGTACATTTTGCGGAACGTGAGTACTTCCAATCCGCTTGACTGACACGAAGTGTAGACGCGACAGCGTCGTTGTCAAGCGGAATCCAGAGATACACATGGTATGAGTGTGCAGTATATTCTCTGCTCGATATAAACAGAGGACAGCCTACGATGAGGCATGGCTATGTGTGGTGGAGAGCGGTGATGCTGAACGGGAGGCTATTAGCTGCTGCGTGCGATGAGCAGGCAAGCAAAAGTAGCCCTACGAAGCGAAGTGGCTGCTAAGGAAGAGTATGGGCGCACTTAGAAGAGCGAAATCATAGCGATGACCCGCATGAAAACGACCTTGTTCAGTTGTAGACACAGCTCACTTCGTTTAGCAACACTTTAGCTGTGGGTGAGGGCATGATGAATGATACCTCCTAAAACAAGATAGACGAATAATAACCTATGTTTGCCCGAAAGTCAAATTTTTATATGAGGCCGTCGGTTGCTTCCCTGCTTCCCTTGACATCTCGGCAAAATCGAGTATACTTTACTTAAGACCAATCGGTCTTAAAATTTTACTTGTAAAACAGACCAATCAGTCTGTTCAACGAATAAATCTAAAAAGGATGCCCAATGAGCGAAGTTCAAACAAGTCGAACGCGCGAGATTATCTGGGAAGACCCAACCCCCGCAGTGCAAACAGGGAAGACCATAAGCGGCATAGCGTATCTGAAAGCATTGCAATCAGGAGAGCTACCACCGCCGCCCATTGCCGTACTGATGGGCATGTGGATAGCCGAGGTGAGCGAAGGCCGCGTCGTCTTTTCCTTAGAGCCGGCGGAATATCATTACAACCCACTTGGAACGGTGCATGGCGGCGTGATGGCAACCTTGCTCGACTCCGCAATGGGTTGTGTAGTGCAGTCGATGCTTCCCGCCGGAACGAGCTATACCACGCTTGAACTCAAAGTCAACTACCTGCGACCAAATCGGTGCCGATGGGAAACTTTACGCGCATGGCACGACCACGTGCATCATTTTACGTCCATCGTCATCCACGGCTCAGGAGTAAGTTGCACCTTCTGCTGTGATGGGTAGTTACAAAAGGAGGCGACAAGATGTTGAAAGAAAGGGAGTGTACTGCGGGCGACCAGGAGTTTCCTGGAAGTACACGCGTTTCCTGTATTAGAATGTATGAAACACCTGCAGGGCCGCTGCTCCTGCGCAGTTACTGTTCAGCCTCCCTTGTAGAAGGTTTGAGGGTCGATGCAGGGCTGCGCGCCTTCGCTCGACGGCCGGAACGCGAGCATCAACTGTTGCTCTCCATTGCCCGGCAGCCGGAGAATATGCTGACGCTGGCCTACACAGCTACGGGCAAGATTGTTGGCCAGGCCACTATTGCGCCTGTAGATAACTGGTGGCAAGATATTGGCAATACTTATGAGGTCGCGGTTGAGGTCAGTACAGGCTGGCGCAAAATGGGCATTGCGCATCAACTGCTCTCCTTCGCGCTTGAGTTTGAAGCCCTGGAGGAGTATCTTATTCTGGGACTGGGTCTATCCTGGCACTGGGATATGGAGGGATTGGGCATTTCCCGCTATCGCTATCGAGAGATGATTGCTCAACTCTTCGCGGCACACGGTTTCGCTGAATATCTGACCTCCGAGCCAAATATTCGTATGGACCCGGCTAATATTCTGCTGGCTCGTCTTGGCAGTCGTCTTGAGCATGAGAGCATGAACCGGTTTTTCCAGCGCTTACTTCGATCGGACACGCTGCCGGGGCTTTAGAGGGAAAAGGAGTATAGAGATGAGTAAGGGTGAACTGACACGCGAGAGAATTTTGGCAAGATCGGCGCAACTCTTCAACCGCCAGGGCTACTTCGGCTCCTCGCTGGCGGATATCATGCGCGAGACCGGGCTGGAAAAGGGTGGTATCTACAACCACTTCTCCAGCAAAGAGCAACTTGCGCTGGAGGCATTCGACTACGCATACGAGCTGGTTGAGCAGCGCGTCCGCCAGGCTCTCACGGGCAAAAAGCATGCGGTTGAGCGCCTGGTGGCAATTCTTTCTGTCTTTCAGTCGATTGTGGATGACCCTCCCGTAGCAGGTGGTTGCCCGATCCTCAATACCGCTATTGAGGCCGATGACGCTCACCCGGCGCTGCGAGAGCGCGCTCGCGGGGCGATGAATGACTGGCGCACCACCATTTCGCGCATTGTGACCAGGGGGATTGAACGACAGGAGATTCGCCAGGGCGTGGACGCGGACGAGGTGGCGACACTCTTTATCTGCATGCTTGAGGGCGCGGTGATGCTGAGCAGTCTCTACAAAGATGGTATGCATATGCAGCGGGCGGTGAAGCATATGACGAAGTATATCGAGACAGACCTCGCTCCTCATGAGTAGGGACAGGGAGGGGTGCGGATGAGACCACCTCATAACATATTTTACGTAGATGAACATCCCAACTTGGCTAACCTACCCCCGTTTCGACACCGACTCACATGATGGGTGACGCATCTTGAAAGTATTCATTCGAGTCAGCAGCGCATGGAATCGGCATGACGTAGGAGCCGCTCGACGATGGTGCGCCGCAAACGATAGATTTCCTGGACATCACTCCACTCCTGTGGACAGCAATGTAGAATCTCTCTCGGACCCAGCCCACAGTGGTAGAGCAGGTAAGCCAGTCGCTGCTCACGCGCGCTGGGCAGCATAGTTTGGAGGCCCTCCCAAATCTCGTTGCTGTCAATCTGGTCTTCCACGCGGGGCTCACCTGTTAGGCCTGACACAGGCCTCAAGATTTCTCTTGGCTGGGAAATGGTCCGCAGTGTGTCCAGGATGGCCCCATGAAGACTCGCTCGCAAGTACACCAGCATCGCGGCCTGCGTCTCGAATACCATCTGCGCCTGGACGGCGGCCTGCCGGAATCGCTCAAAGGCCTGTGCCACCAAGTGCTTCTCACACAGCCCTCGACACGCAGCCCCTCTGCTTGGATGCTCATGCAGCCAGGTCAGTACGGTCTCCTCCAGGCACTGTGTGAACCCTGCCCAGGCATCCTGATCGCCGCGTGCAATCGCACGGCGCAAGAGTCCCAGGCTATACACCTCGAACGTCTCGTCTCCATCACATCTCACGTTGATGCTCCTTGTGTTCCAACTGGTGCAACGCCCTTTCTACAGAGTGATCAAGGGTCTCTTCCTCTTAACCATCATTCCACTATAGCCTGCTGAACCGCTTGTATGGCCGCTGCATAATCTGGCTCACGCAGCTGATCGGCGATGTACTCGGCGTAGACGATGTGCGCGTTGCGATCAAGCACAAGGACGGCCGACTGCAGCAAACACCACTCCTTGAGCCACACGCCATAATCCTGACCGAACTGCTCACTGCGATGAGCCGAAAGAGCCTGGTGCAGCACGCCCGCGTTCTCCTGCCAGCGTGCTTGCATCTGGGGCGGATCCATGCTCACGGTGTAGATGCACGCATCCGGTGGCAACGCCGCACAGTGAGCCTCCCACCGGTGAGTCACCAACTGGCAGAGCGGCCGTTCAAGGCCGTTCACGATGTTGAGCAGGCGCACCATTCCTGCCAAGTCGGCCAGGTGGATAGTGCGGACGACCATATCCACTAGATCCAGGTAATCCAGGGAGAAGTCGGGGGCTGCCTCTCCCAAATGCAGGTGCAGGCCCTGGACCGTAAGCTGCTCGGTGCCTGCGAATGCTTCGCCGCTGCGCTCTTCTCTGATGGCTTCCCCTCCGATCATTTCTATCTCGACTGTCGCCTTTCTTCTCACTAGTTTAGTCCATGGTGGCTGAGAATGCGCCGTCAGAACTGAGGGATTTTCCGGCAAGAGGAGCGGGATACTCGCAGCGGATGCCTCCTCAGTTTTGAGGGGGAGGTGGGGACAATAAAAGAGCATGCGGGATGAAGAGGAAGAAGCGATGGCGGTCGTCGGGAACCGGGCTGTGCCAGTGAACGTACCTGAAAGGCGTGGCAGCCTCACACAAGGTGGTGTTCGATGGCATACCGGGTTGCAGCGGCTCTCGAGGTCACTCCCAGCTTGCTGTAGATCGAGCGTACATGGAAATTGACGGTGACCACACCGATGACAAGCTGCTCGGCAATCTGAGCGCTGGTCAAGCCCTGGGCGAGCAAGCGAAGGATCTCTCCTTCACGTGACGTGAGCCCAACAGGAGGGTCACCTGACCTCGTTTGAGGAACTGGTCGAGCTTCTGAGGGTATCGGCATCGTTGCTCGTCCTTGCGCCCAAAGCACTTGCTCTGGCGTCATGGTGCGTCCTTGCGCCCACACTGAGGCAAAGGTTCTCCCGCCTAGTTGGGCACGCGCGGCAGCCACTGCGCGCTCATAGTCGGCACGATAGACTGGTGGGATAGGCGCCCCCAT
>VBHV01000252.1 GCA_005881995.1 Chloroflexota bacterium
AAAGTCGCGTTTGGCCCGAGACTCAACCAGGCAAAGCGCTGGAAAGGAGATGCACCTGCCTGAACCTGTCGAAAGACCAGCGCCGCTAGTATCGATTTCCCTGCCCCCGCGTCTCCAGTCAGTACAACAGTGCTGGTTTGCGCCTCTGCCAACATACGCAGGATAGCGGTGGTTTCGTCCGCGCGCTGTAAAATAACGCGGGAATCGGTAGATGGCGGTAATAGCGCGTGAACACTGAACCTGGAAACGTGAGGTAGCTGCGCCTGTGCCTGTTGCATAGAATTATCCGTGTCCCGTTTCCACCCATACGAATAAAGATGTGCTCTTACACCCCTTTGATGAAATAGGAAGCTAGCGCGTTGCCTCATCTCCAAAAGGGCTGGCGAGAGCAACTACAGCAGGCACTCTCCGCTCCCGTACTGTGGTCATCCGCACGTTTCCAACTCCCCTTTCCCAAACCGAGCGGGCACCTTTCAATGCACTCGGCTTTCCAGAATTCCCTCTCTTGGTAGAGAGGCTCAGGAAGGGCTTACGCATTTCACGGCCTTCCAACTCTCTGCCAAGGTGAGGTGGATTTCCTGCTTCCCTTCCCCTTGTGTGCCGCTTTCCGGCACTCCGCGGTGGGGCATCACTCCCACGAGTACTATGAAAGCTCTGTCGCCATGCGTCTGCTGACGTGTAGGCGATCCCGTCCTGACGCTCATCCGACGTGGTAGTGTGTGTAGGCCCCTCGTTCGCTTCCTTGCCCCAGTCATTGCTGGGTACTCATGGCAGAGAGACCTTGCCAGCCCGCACAGCACAGACTGGTGTTGCCATGTTGCCGCTTCAGGTATGCTGCGGCAGGCCCTCCCTTTGGCCGTTGGAAGCTAAGGTTCAGCCAATCCAGGTTTAGCCTCTATCCCTTGCGGGAGTTCTTGCACACAAGACTTGCGGCGCCTCGCAGTACATACCTTCCTGTTGAGCCGCTTTCCTGACATGCTACTTTCCCCTTTGGGTTTCCCCGCCAGGTCGGTCAGGTGTCTTAGATGGTGGTGACTCTCGACCATCTCTCTCTGTGAGGGAATCCGATGAGCGCCGAAACGGCGCACCTGTGAAAGGAGTATAACATATTGACACAGCAAGCAGGTAAGGAGGTACCTCTCGTGGTTATACCATAGCCAAAATATGCTAATATGGAAAAAAGCTGTACACCATAGAAAACAACGACTATTTTTCAATGAACGTAGAAGGGATTTGCGCCATGTTACGCATCATCTATATGGGAACACCCCATTTTGCTGTACCTGCTCTCGAGGCCCTGATTGCCAATCGCGCGCCTGGAATTCTATTACCTGACGGCTGTGAAATTGTCACGGTGATTACTCGCCCGGATAAACCCGTGGGGCGCGGAAAAGAGATAGTCTTCTCGCCGGTCAAACAGGCTGCCCTGGCTCACGAAATCCCTGTCTGGCAGCCTGGATCATTGAAACGCCCGGAAACCATGGCAGCGCTGGCTGCCTATTCAGCCGATCTCTACATCGTAGCTGCCTTCGGCCAGATATTGCCGCAGGCCGTCCTCGATTTGCCGCGTTATGGCACGCTCAATATTCATGCCTCACTCTTACCCAGATATCGCGGCGTCTCCCCCATCACCGAGGCTATATTGCAAGGCGATGTTGAGATAGGCGTAACGATCATGCTCATTGATGCAGGGGTGGATACCGGCCCAATACTCTTGCAGCAATCCATCCCCATTAGCCGGCATGATACTACTGGCAGCCTGACCGAGAGATTAGCAAATGTGGGAGCGACAAGCATCGTATACACGTATGCTGCGCAAAGAAGACGGAGAAATTGACTGGCATCGTCCAGCCGATCTATTAGCGCGCCAGGTCCGCGCCTATACACCCTGGCCCACTGCCTACACCAACTGGCGCAGTAAACTGGTAAAGATTGTCTCTGCGCACGCGCTCGTATCCGAAACACAGAAAGATGCGCCTGTCGGAACCGCGATGCTGCGTAAAGAAGACGGCGAACCGTCGCTCCAGGTCGTCACAGGAGAAGGAATGCTGGTAATCGACCGCCTGCAACTGGAGGGGAAGAAAGCTATGAGCGCCGGAGAATTTTTGCGAGGATTCCCACAGATCGTCGGAGATATGCTCGGATAAATAGAGGAGGGCAAGGGAGTACGCCTCTACGAATAGGGGATGGGTCAGGCTTGTCCCCGCCCTGGCTTGTCCCTTGCCCTTACCAGGATATGTTTACCGAGAGGTAGCTTTGGGCCGCGTAACCAGCGACGCGATGATACCAATCACACCTAGAGCAAAAAACGCGATAGCGTGTTTCCAGTGCATGTTCGAATCAGCAATAACATGGTTAATGTTTGGAACGAGGAAAAAAGCTCCCAGGGCCAGACCAACAATTGCTACAAGAATTCCACCATAGAAAAGTGCCGGGTTGCTGTTCATCAATTTTCATTACCTTTCTTTTTTTGAAAGCACTTAATAATCCCTCATAGGACGCCCCTATTATAACAAATATCTCAAACTCTACAAGGGGATTAGCCAATATAGATACGACTTTTCCTGCTTACAGCATGCAAAACAAGCAAAAAACCGGAAGATACTTAGTGTGGTATCTCCCGGTTTTTTGCTTGTTTTGCAAAACTACTTGGCAACCGCTTTGGAGCGAGTCATGAACATGCCGGCGACACCAGCAATGAGCAGAACCACTCCAACACCCAGACCTGTATAAGCACGTGCTGGATGCAGCCCACCGGTCAGGTAGTACACACCAACTGCCAGGGCGATAATGCCAACGGCGATAACAGCATAGAAAAGTGCGGCATTCTTCATGTTAAAATCTTTCTACCTCTTCTTTGGGACTTGGACAAAATATGCGCTTTAGCCTATCCAAAGCGTGCATCTATTGTATCAAACGTATCTACCTCTTCAAGCTGCATATGCATATCTAGAATAGCCATTTTGGGTAATTAATGATTTAAGACGCCCTGCCATGCAGCACTGTTGCCAGCAAGACGAGCGAAACCAGCCCTAATGCCCAGCAGTAGTAGGCAAAAGGATTGAGTCTACCCGTCTCAAAGTACTTCATCAGGAACTTTGTGCTCAGATACGCGGCGACCCCGGATAATATCATCCCGGTTACTATCAGTAGCCATGCTGAAGCCGACTGGCCGATCAACTGGGGTATCTCAAGCACCGCCGCCAGCCCGATGAGCGGCGTACCGAGCAAAAAGGAGAAGCGCGCTGCATCCTCGTGATTGAGGCGCACTCCCAGGCCTGCAACCATTGTCACGCCAGAGCGCGAAATGCCCGGAATCAACGCGAGTGATTGTACTAACCCGACGATGATAGCCTCTTTCCACGTCAGAGAAGAAAGCGGGCGGAAACTTGCCTCGCGCTCCTTCGCGTTTGTAAGAGCCTCCTTCGCCTCTACTCGCCGCCGCATGCGCTCCCCCGCGAAAAGGATAGAGCCGTTGAGCACCAGGAACGCCGAGGCGATGACCGGCGAAGCAAATAGGGTCTTGAGCGGCGTTTCTAAAAAGAGACCAATTAAACCCGCTGGAATGACACCGATAATGATGAGGAAGCTCACCCACTCATCGGTACCGGTGCGAACTTCGCCCTCTTTGATACTTTTGAAGAGGGTCAAGATAATCCCCAACCAGTCGCGCCAGAAGTAGATCACCAGCGCGATGCTGGTGCCGAGATGCAGCGCCACAATGATGGGAAGAAAACAACTCTGACCTCCACAACCCGTATCGTTAATCAGGTTGGCCCAGCCAAAGAGTCCGGGTAAAATCACCGTATGGCCGAGGCTGCTGATAGGAAAAAGTTCAGTCACACCCTGGAGCAGGGCCAGAAAAATGGTTTGCCAGATATTCAAATTCAACATGGGTGATTACTCTCTAATGTGATAAGTATTTTTGCTCGTCTGCTATAAATTCCGCGTTCGTCTTTGCATACACATTATGCCCATCGGGTTTCGATAGGAAGAAGTAAAACTGGGTCGTCGGCGGGGCCGCCGCCGCCATCAGACTGGCCAGGCCAGGACTACAAATAGGGGTGGGAGGGAATCCCGCATGTGTGTACGTATTCCAGGGGCTGGTGGGAAGCACAAGGCGTCCTGCTGCCTGCAACGGCGTCCAATACTTCTTTGTGCCAGGCTGCGAGTCGCGCGCGTATTGTACCGTCGGATCCGCGTCCAGCTCACTGACAGTTTCAGCCGCCTCGCGCTGCACGATAGACGCGAGGATCACCATCTGGTAGACCGAGAGCTTATTCTGCTTTGCCAGCGTATCCAGGTGATTTTGCTGTACCTTGCTGGTAAACTCTTTCAACATGGTAGTGATAACGTCCTGGGCTGTCCCATTGACCGGAATGAGGTAGGTATCCGGGAAGAGGAAGCCCTCCATACTATTGCCCGGCGGAATATCTTTCAGAATTGGGAAATTGGCAGCGCCGGGAAACAAATTCGGGTGCATCACATATTTCAGAAAATCTTGCTCATTGAATTTGGTGAGCGGCGGATACGCTGGATCGTTATGCGCAAACTTGTTCGCAATCTCCTCCAGCCGCCATCCCTCCAGGACAGTCACCGGCACGGCATCGGGCTGGGCGTGAAGCAGCAAGGCAATGATCTGATCAATCGTCATACTCGGACTGAGGTTGTACGCGCCTGCCTGTAGTTGCGTATCCAGCCCTTTAATCCTGGCCCAGATGCGAAAAGCGAGGGCGTTGCGAATCAGCCCATTTTCCTGGAGCGCATCAGCAATCTGCGCCCCGGATTCACCACTGTTAATCACAAAAGGTTTCGTGCTTGTTGCATTGGCGTTGGCCGGCTGGAATACATCCGTCACCGTCGTCCACGTAAAGTAGACGATCCCAAATATCAGGAGACCAAGCAAAAGCACTGCAATGATGGCGGCGCGTGATCCTCGTCTTTTCATGTATTTCTAATCCCCTGTCTCGCTCGATGCATGGTCCAGGTATTCCTGTAGAATAACAGCTGCTGCCAGCGCGTCTATCTCGTGTTGGCGATGTTTGCGCCGCGTCGTCCTCCGCATTCTACCACCGCTGCTTCTTTTGCCTGTAGGGGCCCCCGGCGGAGCTTGCTGGCGTTCTGCGAGCAAACGCTGCGCTTCAACTGTCGAGAGTCGCTCATCCCAGAAGGTAAGGGGGATGGAGATATGCTCTTTTAAGCGTTCCGCGAAGGCCTGTACCCGCGCTCCCTGGGTATGAATCTGCCCGTCCAGGCTAATGGGCAGTCCAACGACAAGACCTTCAGCCTCCGTTTCGCTAATGAGTCGTTGGATCGCAGCCCATGTTTGCGCTTCATCACGAGAAACGTGCAGCGTTATATAAGGAGAGGCCAGGAATCCGGAGGCATCGCTAATCGCGACCCCTATTCTGGCATCTCCTACATCCAGGGCCATCAAACGCGCCATTGTCGCTCTCTCCAAACGCAAACATTACTCCCTATAGCATTCTAACGAAGGAGCGAGCGTTTGTCCAGCAATCCTACCCGTTTGGTACAGGGTCTGTGAATGATCGCGAGGAACACAGACCCCTACTCGTTTGGTACGCCGTGCATTGGTTGTATGATGATGCGTATATGCTCCGTACGGAACGGCATAAGGTGCAAGAAAGAGGGAGATACTATAGTCGAGACTTTCGCTACCGGGAGTAACCCGGTTTCGCCATTCTGAATTTCGCTTTCGGCCTGATCTACTGGCTTGCCAGCCACTAAAGCGCGGATCTCATCGAGGTTGACATGTTGCACGACCTGCCCCGTCGCCGAGAGCGTGATGGAGATGGATAAGCCGTCCTTTGAGGAAGTACTGGTCACATTCTTCCCTAGTGTAATGGGAATCTGCGTGGCAAGCTCATACTGCGGCTGCATCTTCAGCGCCGCCGCGTTGAGTTGATTTTGTGCGGCAGTCAGCAGGTCGGCGTAACGGACGACCAGCACGTTGATATGTACGGCGAGTTGCCCCGGAAAGGATTTACCGGCGAGAGGTTGCCCAACAGCTGGCACCTGGGTCAGCTGCTCCTGCGGCAACGGACTCTTGCTTCCCAGCACATCCGGGATCAACTTTCCTGCAATGTCGCCCTTTTGCAGCTGCCCTTTCAGCCACGTGTTGATCCTGGCCTGCAGTTGCTGGTGTAGCGAGGCGCTCAGCGCCTGGATGTCGCCTTTGGTCGCCGCTGGCACATTGATCGCCCCCCCACCTTGAAACCCCAGAGGATTGGTCACACTTAACCTGATGGTTGAGGTGGAAACACTATTAAACGATGCGATTTGTGTGATGCTCTCAGCAGGAATGACATTGATGGCACCTGGGCCTACATTTCCCGCGCCGCCCGGATTTTGCGCCTGAACTGGTACCGGAACAGGAGGATTATTCGCATCGGTCACGGGTACAACCGCCTGGGCGGTTGTGGCAAACAGGATGCCTGCGCTGCCTGGATTAGCAGTGGTAGAGACAAGCGTAAGTGAAGGAATGACGAGTGGTTGTGACCCGGTATTGCTAAAGGTGACATTGCCAGTAGCTTTGGCCTTGCCTTGTGGGGTGGTGCCTGTCGCCGTTCCCTGACCGGTGACGCTTGCATTGTAAGAGAGGACCTGCGGGGTGACGGTGCCGTGGGCTGCCGCGTTGGTAGTGGCGTTGAGCTTGATCTGGTTAAGGCTCAGGGCTTTGGAAGGAACCGTAATCGTGATCGTCGCGGTGGTGCCGAAATAGAGCAAGCCAATCCCCAGCAGCAGCAGCAGCAGCAAACAGACCAGAATCACAGTGGCGATGCGGCCGCCTCGACGCCCTGTGCGACTGGCGCGCCGCGCTGCCTGTGGTGCGACTGGCGTTCCTATCCTTGGTGTCACCCTGGATGGCGGCGGCCCAGGCCGCGTGGAAACGTTGCGCGCTGGTCGCTGTTGACTCTGTGGAGCCTGTGGAGCTTGAGGACCTTGAGCAGCAGGCTGCGCACCGCGATTACCCGTCCTGAGTGAGCCCGATAGCCTGGGCGAATAGTTAGGAGTGAGTGTAGGTTGATCTTCTATAGGCGGCAGCAAATCTTCGTCGCCAAACTCTGGTGCGGGTCTGCGCGGCAGTGCTCCTGAACGGCTGCTGCGAGGACGCGTGCCATAAACACGTGGCAGGTCTTCCTCTGGCTCATTGAGAATGGCATCGGGCCACTGACGACCTGGAATATTCTGCTTTCCGATGAAGTCACCTTGATCGCCCAGGTCATCAATTTCATGCACATCCGTTGGAATATCGGAGATATCGGGAATGCCCTCGTCCACATCATGCACGAAGGTTGAGCCACGCTGTTCAGGCAGCGGAACAGACGAATTATCCTC
>VBHV01000253.1 GCA_005881995.1 Chloroflexota bacterium
TGCCTGCCGATGGCGAGGTCGATATCTTTGCGTTACAAGAAAAGGTCATCGGCTCCATCGTGCAATCTTCCGTCGAACAGGTGGCGGTGGAAGAGGCGCCAAAGCAGCTTGACCCCATCCAGCAGACGATTGCGACCGTCCTGCGCGGCTATATCAACAGCCCGTCCATCAACCGCAGCGTGGTGATCGCCGCTATCCAGCGCTTGAATGTGCCTTTACCGGGCGTGTACATTAAGGAATTGCGCCGGGCCTATGAGTCCTTTACTGCCAACGGGCAGGTTGACGAACTGTTGGCTGTTGTGCAGAGCACCGGCCAGGCAAGTGAGGAACCGGAGAGTGTTGAGAGTGAAAGCAAAGCGCCGGTGCGACGCGAGGATTTGAAGCTCATCTGTTTTGATTATGTGTGGCAGTGAGACATATGATCAGACTTTACGCTTCCTGGAATCTGCCGGGTCGTCATCGACCACCAGGATATATTTTTCCATCGCTTGTTCTTTCTGGAACAACAAGCCCCCTCGTTTGAGTGGCAGAGCAAAAGAGAAGATGGACCCCTGCCCCTGGGCGCTTTCCACCCAGATCCTGCCACCGTGGTGACCGATGACCTGGTGGGCGATATACAGGCCGATGCCTAACCCAGGGAAGCGTTGCTCCACGTTGCTTGATCCACGATAGAACCGTTTGAAGACCCGCTCCTGTGAGTCGGAGGGGATGCCAATGCCGAAATCCTGGACGCTGACGAGGATTTCCTCAAGGGTACAAGCTAGCCTCACGAGCACCTGTTCGGCCTGTGGAGAGTACTTAATGGCATTGTTCAAGAGATTGGTGAGCACTTGTCCCAGGCGATCCCGGTCCCCGATCACCTCCCAGGTTGTCCCTGCCTCGATGAAGATGCGGATGTGGTGCCGTGGAGTGGTGAGTTGGACGTTCTCAACGACCTCGCGCACCAGATCGTCCATCAGCACGCGCTCCTCCGTGTAGACGAGTTTGCCCGCCTGCACCTTCGAAATATCGAGCAGGTCGGAGACGAGCCGGTTGAGCTTCTCAAGCTGGGCCTGCATTCTCGACACATATTGGACTATCTGCTGGCTGCCATCCCGCTCCAGGAGCACATGCAGCAGGTCCGTGTAGCTGAGCAGGCTGGTCAGGGGCGTCCGCAGTTCGTGACTGGCCATCGACAAGAAGTCCTCTTTCAAGCGATTGAGGTGTGCGAGTTGCTGGTTGGCCTGTTCTAACTCCTCCATGCGGTGTTCGAGCTCCTGGTAGGTGGCTTCCCGTTCTTCCAGCAAGGCCTGCAGCTCTTCCGTGTAGAGATCTGTTTGCTGGTCAGTTGAGGCAGCGGACTCCAGGAAAGTTGGTGTCCTCTTCCATTGCAGACGCGACAAGGGAATGCCAGCAGGTATTCGGCGGTAGAGCTGCCAGTCGGCATCCGTGCACTGCCAAAAGTCTGGATCAGGGGAGACCGGGCCGGGTGCCACCAGCCACAGGTACTGGTGGGCAGCAAGGGTGTACGCAAAGCGGTTGAGCACGATGGTCTGCGCGTCCGGCGCCCACGAGGCCAGAGGAATATGGCACACGATCAGGTCGAGATGCGGGAACGGAGGCTGAGACAGCAGATCATGGGGGGCAAAGATGATCATGTTGCGCAGCGCCTTCGTCAAGCGATAGCCCTGCGGGGCGGTTTCAAATGCAGGAAACCCCTCCTGCCACCATCTGC
>VBHV01000115.1:0-9986 GCA_005881995.1 Chloroflexota bacterium
GTAGAAGAAGCCCGTCTTACAGTTGTTGGGCAGACCCCCCAGGTCTTTGAAAGAGCTGCCACCGTTGGATGAGAAGCCGAGGCCGGTCAGCTCTTCTTTGAACATCGGCGAGGGGCAAGGAGCGAAGAAACCGGTCGCATCGTTCCAGGCCTCAACGGCATCGGTGGCATTGCCTGCGATGGATACCTCCGATTGCCCGTAGACGCGCGTGCCATTGGGCGTGATGTCTTCTTGTGGGTTCGCGGCATCGACATTCGGCCCGAACGTGCTGCTGCTGGTCTTCACATTCGATGAACTGCTGGTCTGCGGCCCGAAGCAGTACACCCTCGCGCCTGCTGAGGCCCCGATGCCGTGATCTATTCTGCTACAGAAAGGGTTGTTGCTCGCGCCCGTCCTCGGGCTGGCAGCACGCGTCGGCGTTGTTCCATTACGCAGCAGGAGCCCCCCCGCGAATGCTGCAACGAGCGTTAGAGCGACGATCAGTGAGAGGACGCTCTTACGATTGATAAATCGACTCATTCAATAACTCTCCTCAAGATTTGTCTGCTCCCGTGCCAGTGGCTTTTGCCCTGGGCAGCAGCGGGCCAGACAGTCGCAACTTGAAGAGGCTGAGGTAGCCTCTGGCTCGCCGGTTTCAAGCAAAAGCCCAGGCAGCAGGTAGTTCTACAAAAAAGCCAGACATAGAGATTGGAGGAAGCTCACCAGCTCCCCAAGCCAGTAAGTGCGTTGGAGTGCCTTGCTCGATTCTCATCCTCGCTAGCATGGGATGAGAGTTGAGCAAGGCACCATACGGGAATGATTTAGGGATGTATAAATAAGCAGCATACTACCCCTTACCAACGTAAGAGTACTCCAAAACTTCATATTTGTCAAGTAGTAGTTTATAGAAATTAACTCTACTTTATGATAAATAATGGAACGCTTTGATATAAAACGACACGAGATAAGTTATCATGATACATTTTCTGGATACATTGGGGGAGGAAGCTTTAATAAAAGCAATGAACCCTAGCATATCCATGCTATAATGTGTGCAAATCAGACATCACGCTCAGGGCGGTGATAGGAGCATTAGCATGACTGACGGCACACCACATTTCCTGGTGCGCTTCTGGGGAGTGCGTGGGAGCTATCCCACCCCAGGGCCACAGACGGTACGCTATGGAGGCAACACGAGCTGCGTTGAAGTAGAAGTTGGAACACACACCATCATCCTGGATGCAGGCAGCGGCATCATCCGCATGGGCAACGACCTCATACAACGCAACAAGGACCAACACCTCGATATCTCACTTTTCATCACGCACGGGCATGGCGATCACCTGGTCGGATTCCCTTTCTTCAGCCCGCTTTTTGAAAAACGCGCCAATATCAATATTTTGGGGCCGCGCCTGGCAGGCCGCAGTATCGAAGAACTTGTAACCCCACTCATGTCTCAACCGTATTTTCCAGTGGATATACGGAAATTGCCTTCGCATCGCACGTTTCATACCTTAAACGGGCAAGAACATATTCTCTGGCGTAAAGGCGAGGGCGAACCGACCGTCACGTACGAAACGCCGCAGGAAATTGCAGAGTATGATACACAGGTCATGCTGAAACTGACCAGGAGTCACCCACTGGATGGCGCTGCAGTCTATCGAATTGAATACGCGGGTCGCCGCCTGGTCTATGCGACGGATGTCGAATGGAAAGAGCACTGTGAACCGGCTTTTCTCGCCTTTGTCGAAAAGGCCGATGTGCTCATACACGACGCGCAGTATACGCACGATGACTACCATCAATCCAAACGCGGCTTTGGACACAGCACTATTGAGATGGCAACGGAGGTAGCCCGTACAGCCCAGGTAGGCACATTGATCCTGTTTCATCATGAACCAACCTATGATGATGACAAACTGGATCTAATGTTAGCTGAGGCGCAAACGCAATTTGCCCATACCTATTCTGCCTATGAAGGATTGGAAATCGACCTGTTAATGGATGTTCCTACGAGAGGTTAACAATGATAAATGTAATACTGGCGTTCATGATTATCGGTTCGTTCTTAGTAGCCGTGATTATCCACGAATATGGTCATGCACTGGTAGCAACCATGCTGGGGGACCCCACTCCTCGCGCAGAAGGACGCTTGAGCCTGAGCTTGCGTTCACACATTGATCCTCTCGGCACCCTGCTATGCGTCATCCTGGCCTTCTTCCAGGTTGCCGCTGGCCCCGTCGGCCTGGGTTGGGGTCGGCCCGTCAAATCCGACCCGTGGAAATTGAGGGGCGGACCAAATGGCGGTACATTGCTCGTTGCCCTGGGCGGCATCATCATGAACGTGATCGTCGGCATCATCTTCTCTGTCCTACTGCGTGTTCTCCCTGTTTCCCTGTACTCGGATGCCATTACTATCCGCATCCCGCAGTTGATCACCGTCTTTGCCAGTGTCAATTTCTGCCTGGCTATCTTCAACCTTATCCCTCTCCATCCACTCGATGGATACCAGATTGTCTATACGCTGTTGCCAAGTCGCCAGGCGGTCAGTTTTGCCAGGTCCGCCCCCTACGGGCAATTTATTATCCTGTTACTCATCTTTTTACTGCCATTCCTGGGGCAAATCTCAGGGCTTGGCGACTTTTTCCTGTTTCACATTTCGTATTACATTCTACTGGGATCAATGAAACTCATGTCACTTGCTAGCGGTTTCAACGATGGCGCACTGTTACTCCTGTATATTGCTTAGTGAAGAAGTTTAAATGCATACACTGGTTTATCGACTCTGGCAGGTTCGCCAACAACTCGGTTTCGTCGCTCCATTATCGGCCAAGGAACGCCTGGAAGTGGCTCGCTGGCTGCCAGCCTCCGCACTGCCGCTCTTCAACAGCATGTCCGCCGCCGATCAGCGACACTCGCTGCGAGTATGCCAGGGACTACAGGCGCGCGGCTGTACCGATCCCGATCTGCTCGCGGCAGCCCTGTTACACGATGTCGGCAAAGCCCAGGGCCGTGTGCCATTCTGGACGCGTCCGGCTATCGTGCTTGGCAAACTCTGCGCACCGCGTTTACTCTCGCGCCTGGCAACCTACCCATGCGCAGGGCTCTCACGCTGGCGTCGCTCGCTCGGCTATGCCTGGTGGCACGCTGAAATCGGAGCCGAAATGGCGGCGAAGGCTGGCCTATCGGAGCGTGCCGCGCTCTATATTCGCACGCACCATCAACCCGATGGTCCGGCGGCAGAATTACACACCGTAGATGAGGCTTCGTAACGTATGCTCGATCAAATTGAACAGAAGCTTAGCGAGGAACAACTCTACAACGAAACAATCGGACATCAGAGCAATTATGTCGTTCGCCTCCCTGTTTTTGAGGGGCCGCTTGACCTGCTCTTACACCTCATTGAAAAGCGGCAGATGGAGATCACCACCATCTCCCTGCTCTCCGTCACCGACCAGTACCTGGCCTATTTGCAACAGTGGCAGGAAGAATCGATACCGCTGGCAAACATGGCCGCGTTCATCTCCATCGCCACCCGCCTGCTCTACATCAAATCACAGAGCCTCCTCCCGCACACCTCCAAAGAAGAGTTAACCGGCGAGATGGAGAGCGCGGCGGTGATGGCTGAGGAATTGCGCACTCACCTGCTCGAATACAAGCTCGCCAAAGAGATTGCCTCGTACCTCCGCCTGCGGGAAGAAGCTGGCCTACAGACCTATGGACGTTCCGGCCTGCTGGCGGGTATCGAAGCCCAGCTCGCCTGGACACCTCCCACGCTGGTCGGCTTAGAGGTTGACACGCTGGCGCGCGCCTTCTCACGCATCCTCGAGCTGCGCACGCGCGACGAAGCCAACAACGCCGCATTCCTCCCACTGGCGCGTGTGCGCGTCAGCGAACGCATCGCCGAAATCACGAGTCTCTTACGCACACAACCCCGTCTCTTGCTCTCCGAACTCCTCGAAAACGAAACATCTCGCCTGGTCATCATCGTCACCTTCCTCGCCGTCCTCGAATTGTGGAAACGCTCCCACATCACCGTAGCCCAAAGCACTCTGTTCAGCCCCATCGTCCTGGAACGCGGAGAAAATTGGAGCGAGGACACAAAGTTATCAGGTGAGAGCGAAGAATGGTGACCCGTTCAGTCAATCGCTCTAATATACTTCCAAAAACTTGACAACAACATACTCAATGTTTATACTGTAGGCACAATAAAACTCACATCAGTACGCTGTATTGAATATAAGGAGAATACAAATAATATGGAAGAGTCTCAGGAGATGCAGGAAGGGCAAGTGACAGAGGAGACAAATACCTCTTCGGAAAGCAAGCGCATTCAAGAACTGGAGGCCCAACTCGCGCAGGCCCGCCAGGAAGCGACTGACAACTGGAATAAATACCTGCGCGAACGCGCCGACATGGAGAATTTCCGCAAACGCCAGGAGCGTATCAGCGTGGATCGTGTGCAGCGCGATAAAAAGGCCCTGTTCCAAAAAATATTGGGAGTCATGGACAACATCGAGCGCGCCCTGCTCTACCAGGAAACCATGGACCGCCAGGCATTGCAGCAAACCCTGCGTATGATCATGTGGCAGATGAATGAAGTCATGCGCGCCGAAGGTCTCACACCAGTTGCCACCGTCGGTGAAGCCTTTAATCCTTATGTGCATGAAGCCATCGAAGCTGTTGAAAATACTGACCAGCCGGAGGGCACCATTGTAGAAGAGGTACTCAAAGGCTATAAACTCGGCGATGAAACATTGCGCCCGGCTCGCGTTCGGGTCAGCGCGGGCAACAAACCGGCACAGGAATAAAAAAAGAGGGGCAGAGAGCGAGATACATGGACTATAAAGATTATTATAAAGTGCTCGGCGTCTCCAAGAATGCCAGCGCCGACGAAATTAAAAGGACCTTTCGCAAGCTGGCACGCAAATATCACCCGGATGTCAATCCCGGCGACAAAAAAGCGGAAGAGAAGTTCAAAGAAATCAATGAAGCCTATGAAGTTCTCTCCGACGCCGATAAACGCAAAAAATATGATACGCTCGGCCCCAACTGGCAGGAACAGTTTGGCGCTCACCCAGGCACGGGCAGGCGCAGCTATAGCTATCGCACCTCTCCCCTCGATTTTGATTCAACATCCGGCTTCTCGGACTTCTTTGAGACCCTTTTCGGGCGCACCCCCGGCGCAGCAGGAGCCGGAACACGCCCGCGTGAGGACTTTCGCAGGCGCGCAGGCGACAACATCGAGCAATCCGTAGAAGTTACCATCCAGGAGGCCTACGTCGGCGGCACACGTACCTTCAACATTCAATCAACGGAGGTCTGCGCATTCTGTCGTGGCACGGGCGAAGTCGCGGGCAAAGTTTGCGCTAACTGTAGTGGCCAGGGTCAATTCGCCCGCAGCAAGCGTATTCAGGTGAAAATACCTGCAGGGGTTGATAACGGCTCCAAAATTCGCGTCGCAAGCGAAGGACAGCCCGGCATAGGCGGCGGCCCACGCGGCGACCTCTTCCTGGTCATCAGCGTCAAACCTGACCCGCTCTATGAGCGCAAAGGCGATGACCTCTACCTCGACTGCGAGGTGGAACTTGTCACGGCTATACTGGGGGGTCAAGTGCCGGTGCCACTACCAGATGGGCGCAAACTCATGCTCACCATCCCGCCAGAAACACAGAATGGCCGCATCTTCCGCCTGGCGGGGAAAGGCATGCCCCGCCTGCGCGGTGAAGGCAACGGCAACCTCTTCGCGCGCCTCAAAGTCGTGCTGCCCATGCACCTCACCGAGGAAGAGCGCGACCTGTTTGAACAACTCGCACAAATGCGCAGCGCCGAAGTACATACATAAGGAGTGAGACCTCGTGGACGAAAACCGTGACGGCGCATGGTATGCCATCAGCGTGGCGGCCATAAAAGCCGAAGTGCATGAACAAACACTTCGCCATTACGAACGCCTGGGATTGATCTCACCCGCGCGCAAGGGCAATAGCCCTCATAGCCCGCGATTGTATTCCGACCGTGATATCGAACGAGTCGTGCATATTCGCCGCCTTATGCGCGACCTTGGAGTCAACCTGGCAGGCGTAGAAGCTATCCTGCACATGAAAGACCGCATGGAGCAAATGCAACTCGAACTCCAGCTTGAATTGCAGCGCATGCAGGACCGGCACGCCACAGAAACCCGCAGGCTCAAAGACATCATCGAACGCCTGCAGCGCGGCTCACTGTGAACCTTCAACCTTTCAACTTGTATCACGTATATAAATTAGTAAATTTTATGCAGTATTATCAGGAGTTCAAAGAGGCGGAAAGCCTCTTATATCCCAATTCTAAGCATATTAATTGTCATGAAAACTGCTATATGTTATATTGAGCATTAAAATGAACGTTGCATAGACGTTGCTGTGAGGGAAGAACCAATGCCGTTTAAATTAAAAGCTGCTGACAAAACCGATGTAGGACGACAACGCGAACAAAACGAAGATAGTCCCTATATGTACATCTCAGACGATAAAGAGCGCGGCCTCTTCATCGTCGCCGATGGTATGGGGGGCTACAAAGCGGGCGAAGTCGCCAGCAAACTCGCTGTCCAAAAAATCAGCGAAGCGCTGAAAAGTTTCCTGGTGCCTATATCTGAACAACCAACCATCAAGCTCACACCCGTCTCCGATTTGCAGACCGTCAAACTCGACCCTGTAAAACCAGGCGAGGAAAGCGCCAAACAACACAAAACGCGCAAACTCTCGGAGACGCCCACCATCAAAAATATCGAGGACCAGCTCAAAGCCGCCGTTCGCCAGGCTAACAAAGCGATTGTCGCTTACGGCGAAGAGCAATCGTCCGCACGTGGTCTGGGATGCACAGTCACATCAGCCTTAATTCAGGACGACAAGGCCTTCATTGTGAACGTCGGCGACAGCCGCACCTATCTCTATCGCGATGGCACGCTCACCAAACTCACCAGGGATCACTCCCTGGTGCAGCGTTTAGTGGAAGAGAAGCAGATCGAGCCAGATGACGTGTACTCCCATCCACAACGCAACCTGATTTATCGCTCGCTGGGTGCGGGACACAAAAGCGTTGATCCCGATGTCTTTCATGAGACCCTGCGTCCTGGTGATACCTTGCTGCTCTGCTCCGATGGTTTGTGGGAAATGGTACGGCACCAGGGTATACTCAGCGTGCTCAAACAAGAGCGTGACGCCCAGAAGATTTGCGATACTTTGATTGACATGGCAAACGCCAATGGGGGTGAGGATAATATTACCGCCGTGGTTGTCCAGATCAGTTAGACGGATTGGGTGTCAGTAAGGAAATATTAAGGACCATTCTATGCCTCTCCCAGAAGGTACAATCCTGGATCGAAAATTTAAAATTGTTGGCGTGCTTGGCGAAGGTGGCATGGGTACTGTTTACAAAGTAGAACAGGTCGATAGGCCGGGCTATTTTCGTGCTGTCAAAGAACTGCTCATCAATCCCAATACAACCGAAGACGAACGCAAATCTGCTATCGAGCGTTTTGATAAAGAAATTGATTTGCTGTTCAATCTCAAGCATCCGCGCATCCCATCGCTGGTACTCAGTTTTCAGGAACGGGGCAACTACTACTTCGTTATGGAATTTGTGCCGGGCCGCAGCCTGGAAAAAATCCTCGAAGATAGCAAGGCGCCACTTGACGAAACGCGCGTCATTAACTGGATGATGCAGGTATGTGAAGCCTTGACCTACATCCATACCCGTGTCCCGCCCATTATCCTGCGCGACCTGAAACCCGGCAATGTCATGGTGACAGGTGATGACGTACATTTAATAGATTTCGGCATCGCGCGTAAATTCGATCCCAATAAGCGCACCAATACTGAGAACCTGGGAACCATCTCCTATGCATCGCCTGAACACCTGGGATCGATTACCGCGCCTGGACAACGCCGCTCGGCGCAGAATCCTGGCAAGCTCGTGCAGACCGATGCGCGTTCGGATATTTACTCGCTCGGCGCGACTATGTACCACCTGCTCACCAATCGCGAGCCAGACCCCATTCAGACGCCCGCGTCAGGTAGTATCCTGGCGAAGAACCCGCGGCTGCGCACTGTAATGATCAACGGCAAGCTCGTCTCCCCGGTGGAACAGGTCATCATCAAAGCTATGCAGCAAGAGCCAGCCCTGCGTTTTCAGAGTGCGGAGGCTATGCGTGTCGCTTTGCAGCATTGCCTACCAAACCAGGCTGCGCCAACGACTATACAGATTCCCGCCATGTCGCCTAATGCGACCATTATTGTACCTACTGCACCTGCAGCCACGTCGGCTGCCGAGGTCATCTGTCCCAAGTGCGGCTATCGCAATCGACCTGGCGCCAAGTTCTGTAAGCGCGACGGTCAGCCGCTGAAACAGGGAGCCATTGCTGTCCCGCCGCAATTGAAAGCGGCGGCCCGCCCAGGCGTGCCACCACCGCCCATCCGTGCGCGTCCAGTACAATCAACCGTTCAGCCTGCTCAGTCCGGACAGACAGCCCGGCCGGTTGGCTCTCCTGCAGCGCCTGTAAGCGTCGCGGCTAGCAGCGACCCGCAAACTGCTTATCGCCTGGGCTTGCAATTCCTTAATAGCAAACACTATCAAGAGGCCGTCAATCAATTCAAACTGGCGCAAGTTCCTGGCAAACCCACCTATGACGTGCAATATAATCTCGGCCGCGCCTATCGCCAGTACGGACAGACGCTCAAAGACAAAGATAAGAACCTGTTCACCGAGCAGATGAAACTCGCCGCTGAACACTTCGAGCAGGCCATCGCCGCGAGGCCAGGAGCCGTCGATGCCTACTTCCAGCTTGGTATGTCCTATAATGACCTTGGCCTGTACGATAAAGCCACTACCGCCTTTACAAACGCGCTCACCTATGCTCCCGGCGATTCTGCAGTTTATTACCAGCTTGGCACGGTTGCTGCCAACCGGGGATATACCCGCGAGGCCGAGGGATATTTCCTGGAAGGACTGAAAATCAATCCCGACCACGCACTCATTTTAATGTCGCTTGGGCGCCTGTATCTCAGTACAAACCAGGTACCCTCCGCTATTAGCGTCCTGCGCCAGGCTACCCAGCGTGAGCCTGCCATGTGGGAGGGCTGGTATGAACTGGGCCGCGCCCACATGAAAGCGCGCGAATGGAAAGTCGCCCTGAGCGCTCTTGAACAGGGGCGTCAATGGAACCCGGACGCGGCTGAAATTTACAGCGCCATGGCATCGTGCTATTTAAAGACCAATAAAAAGGCCGAAGCCCGCCAGATGGTACGCGAGGCCTTACAGCGCAATCCGAATAATATGGAAGCCAACCGTTTACAAAAACAGTTGTAATAATAAAAAGGAGGGCAGCATGCTCTGTCCATCATGTAATACATCAAACCGTGATGACGCCAAGTTCTGCAAGAGCTGCGGGCGATCCTTCAGCGTATCTCAGCCGGAGGACGCGATAAATCGTGTCCCTACACCATCCAGCTCGGCGCAATACGCTCCAACCGCGGCCACATCGCTGCCGGAGGACGCGATAAATCGCGTCCCTACACCCTGCTCGGTGATCTCCTGACGCTCGGCGTCTTGCTCCTATCGGTGTGGGTGGGCATCAACGGGGCGGTCTTCGAACAGCAAGGGTTAAGCGTCTGTGTCGCAAAAAGCTATGCGTTGGAGCTACTCTGCCACTATACACCCGAATTTAGTGTCCTCTGGCACCCCTTTGTTGTGAACGAGTTCGCAGCGCTCAACAGCCGTCAGTTACTCTACATCGCCTACTGCCTGTTCGTCTTCGTCTACCTGGTGACGCCGCTCATGATCGATATCCTGCAACAAATGAGTGAAATGGTGAGAGTGGCACGCAAGATGTACCTGAACGCTGGCGCGTGGCGCTTCTAGAAGACCGAGGGAAGGGTTTGAAACGTCTCCTGCGGGCTACACTTCTATTGCTTGTACAGCTGTTTGGAATGCCGCGTGCACTCGCGGCAGCAAGACAGGCACATACATCG
>VBHV01000115.1:10020-12629 GCA_005881995.1 Chloroflexota bacterium
TGCGCCTAACGCGCACATTACCATGATGGTTGGTCCCTGGTCGAGCGAAATCGTCGCGCGGCACCCTGCTATTGACCGCCTGGTTGTTGTCCCCTTTCCTGGCTTTCAACGCGCTCCACAGAAAGCGCTGGCCCCTTATATCTTACTGCTGAGCGTGGCGAAGCAATTACGGCGCAGAGAACGCCGGGTCCGTATTCCGGCTGCCCAACAACCAGGCGGACTGCATCCTGGCGAGCGGCTCCAGGTTGTTGGGCAGTCGGAAAGGCATGATGAATCCCGTCCCTACGATCTTGCCATCAATCTACGCCCCGACTTCTGGTGGGGCGCGGCTCTGATCTACCTGGCGGGTATACCGCGCCGCGTCGGTTATGCGCTGCAGCCTGGCAAAGCATTTCTCACTCACGCGCTGCCATTTCATACTCCCGAACTTGCCACCGTCTCCAATTTGCGTCTCACCAGCGCTGCATTACAAACGCTCAATGGGCATGATCAATCAGACCCCTACACGCCATTACCAGAGCCATTTACGCCTGAAGCGTATCCGTTAGACTTTCAACCCACGGCAGAAGAGCAGCAATGGGTCGCCGGGCGTCTGAAAAACGCTGGCATCGACGCATCGACGCCGGTCATTGTTATTCATCCAGGAACGGGCGCAGATGTGAAACTGTGGCGCAATGAGGGCTGGTCAAGATGCGCAGATGCGTTGGCAGGTGTGATTGATCGACATACCGGGGACGCGATCAATGGCGTCCCTACGTCCTTGACATTCTCGCCGCCAGCCCGTATCATCTTCACTGGAAGCAAAAACGAGCGGCCAATGTTGGAAGAGATTGCCGGGGGTATGAAGACGCCCGCGCTCATCGTCACTGATATGACGGTAGGGCAGTTGGCGGCGCTGTTGGGACGCGCCTCGCTCGTGGCAGGGGTGGATAATGGGCCGCTCCATATCGCGGTAGCCCAGGGGACACCGACCGTGCAGATTTTCGGCCCAACCGACGCGCGCATTTTTGGCCCGTGGGGCAGCAAAGAGCTGCATATCGTTGTGGCATCGACCCATCGTTGCCCGACCTGCCCGGCAATACCCTGCGGACGCCTGGATTTTTCCCCGCAAGAGATGCCCGCGCATCCCTGTGTACGCCGGGTGACAGAACAACAAGTATTAACGGCAATCGAGGAACTGGGTTCGTCGTAAGGACAATGGGCGGCGGAGCGGATGGGTGGAGGCCATGTGCTTGTCCCTGGGGGGGGAATCGAGCAGGCACGCAGGACAGCACAAGGCCCCCACGTCCACCCTACACCGCCCATTGTCCCTATGCAAGAGGCGAAATGACAGACACCGATCAACAAGAGCAGGCGTTGGATGACTATGGGTATCCCCCACGTCCAGATTCGCGCAACAGACTGCGTAAAATAGGCATACGAGGCAGTAAAACGGTGCTGGTGAAATGCATCTATGCCTGCATGGGCATCGCCGGCGCACTGCTCTGGCTTGGCAGGGTTGGTAAAAAATACCCGCCACTGACACCGCAACGCGTGCAGCCGCGCCGCGTACTGGTGATTCGCCTGGATCTGATCGGTGATCTTGTCCTCTCCACGACCGTTGTGCGCGCGCTCAAACGCACCTATCCAGGGGCAGAGATCGATCTACTAGCGCTGCCATCCAGCGCGAAGATTGTCCTGAACGATCCCGATTTGTGCGAGATCATCACGTATGACCCCAACGTCTGGCGGCGCCCTAAAGCGTTGTTTTCGATGCGCAACTGGCGTAACGCCAGAACGTTAGTACGCCGCCTGCGTTCACGGCGCTACGATTTAGCCGTCAGTGTGTTCGGGAATTGGGCAGCGATCATCGCGGTACTGAGCGGGGCGAAAAGGCGTGTCGGTTTTGGTCGTGAAGGCTACCCCGGTTTCATGACTGACAGCGTTGCTGGATACCATTGGAAACCAAGCGATCACCTGCACGAAGTTGACTATTGCCTTCAACTGGCACGAGCAGCAGGTGTCACCATCACCCCTGCTGACCGTATTCCATGCCTGTATGTCACTCCAGAGGCGAAGCGGCAGCTCGAACCATTGCTCTCACGAGAGGGTATTCAAGAGGATAGACCCTTGATCGCCTGCCATGTCAGTTCAAATAACGGACAATCCAAACGCTGGCCTATACCTTACTGGGCGACGCTAATAGATCGGCTCATACGCGAACAAGGCGCGCAGGTCGTGCTGACGGGCGCGCCGGATGACCTGCCACTGATCGAGCGTGTGACCAACCTCATGCAGGAAAGGGCCATCAATCTTGCCGGGAAAACCAGCCTGGCGGAACTGGCCGCGCTGTTACAACGCGCCGACCGCCCGGTCGCTCCCGACGCAACTATTTTGAAAAGCGACATTTGGTGCAGTCCGTGTTACAATGCAAAAGATACCGCCGATTGCCGTTTCTTTACAACACAGTGTATGAAAAACATTCTACCTGCTCAGGTATTGGCGATAGCACGAGAGAAGCTGCGGGAGCGCACGCCTCAATCCAGAAATAAAGAGGTGAAGCAGTGAGCATCATGCTGGAGGGCCTGACAATGCCCGCCATCGCGGAGGCGATTGAAGCCACTCTGAAC